>QHXG01000259.1 GCA_003222845.1 Acidobacteriota bacterium
CGCATCAGCAGCGTCATGAGCACGCCGATGAAAACACCCAGGACGCTGATCAGAATGGCTTCCTGTTCGATGACCCAGGCGATGGATCCCTTCGACATCCCGAGGGATTTCAGGATGCCGATCTGACGCGTGCGCTCGGTAACCGTCGTGTACATTGCCAGCAGGATTACCAGCATACTGATCGTGGCCGCGACGCCGATGACGACTCTCAGAAAGACGTTCAGCGCCGGAACGCTGGACAGGTAAAGCTCCGGCAGCTCACGCGTAAAGATGATCTGCTCGTCGGGAAATCGTTCTTTGATGCGCGCGGCTACTTGTTCCTGCTGCGACGGATCGGCCGCGGCCACCAGAATTGTGTTGCAGCGATCCGAGCTGCCGACTTGATCCTGAATAGTAGTCAAGGGAATCTTAATGCGGCCGCCACCGGGGGGCTCGTAGGTTCCCACAAGTCGAAAAGGCCTTTCGAAGATCGTGGTGGTAGAACCGACCGCGACGCCTCGCTCTTGCTGCCACTTGGAATCGACGATCACTTCGTCGCCACTTTCGATTCCTCGACCTTCCTTAATCGTCAGTCCGTTGAGTGTCGCGTATTGTTCGTAGGGAATTCCTTCGACCAGGCGCGAGCCAAAACCTGAATCGCTGGCATCGAGCGTCTGGCCAATCGGCACCGCCATCCGTACACCATCAAGGCGCGAAATTTCCGCGGCGGCGGCGACTGGCAAAGTAAATGACTGCGCGCCGCTGAACCCAATCATGCCCGAAGGCCTGACCATGATTTGCGCGCCGATGTTCGCTTCGCGCTTACCCCGTTCGCGCAAGAGGCCATGAGCCAGACCAACGGTGAAGACTACCAGCAAGACACCCAGCGCGATGCCGGCAATGCTGACGGCAGTGCGCGCGGGACGATGAGCGAGATTTGACAGCACTAGACTATCCATAATTTTTTGCAGACGCGGACTGCGTTCCAGCACGCGATTCCAGGCATTCGGCAAGGCCCGCCAAGCGATGATGCAAAGTCCGATGATGGTCCAGAAGACAATCGAGGCTTTGCGCACGATTCCCAGCGCCACACCGATGGCGGCCGTGTAACCGAGCGTGCGCAAAATTATTCCATTGCCGGTTTCGTAGACTCCGATGGTACCGGGGACGAATCCGAAAGCGAAATTAATTACCTTGGTGAGCGATTCGATAATGTAAGCGGCGGTGACCTGCGGAATGAAACCAAGCAACCTGAGCGTGACGTAGACTTCGACAACGCTGGTTACATGAGAGGCCAAGTCCAAGCCGATCATGGAAAAGAAAGACGCGCGCCGTCGCTTGTAGAAACCATAAACCGTCAGTTCTACGCGATAAATATGATGGCGCCGCGTGCGCAGAAACTTTGGCCGAAAGCCTTTCCGCGCGAGGCGGTCGATGATCTTCGTGAGCAGCGTCACACGGCGACGCGTCGCCATGGCCGCGGCAATCAGTCCGAGAAACGCGAACGAGGCAATTACGATCAAGACGTCGCGCGCGACTGGCGGGACGGGGTAAGCAAAGAGCATTAGGCAAGCGCCGCCGAAGATCACCAGCACCACCGAAAGGTTATAGAGCAGATTGTCGACGACCAGCGCGGGTACGCCATGAACCAGCGGAACGCGTTTTCTTAGCAGCGCTACCTTCGTCGCTTCGCCCAACAAGGGACCGGCAAAGGTTAAGAAGCTCATCGACTCGCCGCCGAGGCGCGCCGCAAATGCCTGTAAGAAAGTGAAACGACGGTGCTCTGGCGTGACTGAAAGCCTCATGGCGATGGTGCGCAGCACATGGCGCAATCCATTCAACGCGACAACCAGAAAAAAACCAAAACCGACGTGGCTCAACGCCGCAAAGATTGGTTGCACTCCAATCTTGCGGACCACATACACGAGCAGCGCGGCGCCCAGCACGAAGGCCATGGTTTGCGCCCACGCGACCGAACGCTTCGCATGCGAAGGCTTCGCCACGGCGTGGGAATCGGTCGATTCCAGCGCGTGATCGTTGAAGTGTTTCTCGCTCGTAATCAAAGCTTTTGTCAATACCACCCGCGGTAGCAGTTAGTTGATTTCTGAATTCTCAGTAGTATAGATCAACCGCCCGCTACCGCAGGCGGTTCTGACTGTCTGCCGAAGCTTTCCCAAAATTCTGGCCGGCGACTTCTGGAATCACGCGTCCGGGGAATTTCAGAAACCCGCGTTTCACGAGATTCTCAACCGGCTGATTATCGCTTTGAAGATTTCCCGTCAAGGCCAGAATCGTCGGCACGACGCTCAAACTATCATAAGGCTCAGTCACGGCCAATCCTCGCGGAATGCCGGTGCGCTCGCCGCCCGCGAACATCAAAGTCGAATGCGTCGAGATGCGAAAGAACGAGCCATGGTTCCCGCCGGGATTGAAACCACGCACGTCAAAGTTCCAGTGATTGCTGGCCAGGATAAGCAGATCCGTCTCGACCGCTTGCCGGCGGCGTCGGCAAAACTGCCGCAGCAACTGTTCATCTCGCGAAAGACCACGTTCACTCGCGTCGATACCGGGCGCAGGAAAAATCGTAAACTGTTCGTGCAGCCCAATCAGCCCGTTAGAATATTGCGTCTTATGCAGCGCATGCAACCATTCCACGTCAGTGTGCCAGTCGCTCAACCACGCCATGCGATCAGTCCCCGGCGCGTCAAGCCGCGGATCTTCCAGAATACGAAGTGGCAAGTCCGGCCGCCATTCCGTTACGTCGAAGCGAATCAAGCCCTGCGCGTCCTGGGTCAGATTCGCGATCGGCAAGTACCGTAGCTGCAATTGCCCCGAAGCTTCGGAGCGCGCGAGAATCAAAGCCTGCCGGTTCGCTCCACCGTAAAGCCAAACCACATCGTCGTCGGGCTGCAACTCCGCGCTAAGCGCCGTCGCGATCGATTGGCGTGGAATGCGCGTGGCGATGAAATCAATTGGATGATTCGACACGCCCGGCTGCACATTGTTGCGGACGGTTTGCCGTCGGAGCAGATCGAAGTAGTCAAGGCGAAGAAAACTCCGATCGAGGTCCAATGAGCCATCAGTCTTCAAGACGAGTCCATCGCGGCCCAATCCCACAACGTAGTTTTGTAGATCGTGAATCGTGTTGCGCGGGCCCATCGCATTTTTCGGAATTACTGCTTCGATTCTTATCCCAGTCGGATCGAAATTCTTTGGCGATATTGACAGCAACGTTTTCATCGGCGCCAGGTAATCGTTTTGGTAACGGCGCTCGAACTCTTCCAACTGAAGTATGCGCGCGTAGACGCGCCGGACCTGATCGTCCTTTCCCGTTTCTTTCTCCGCTTCGGTAAATTTTTTGGGCTGACTGGCCCACAATTCACGTTGCGTCCGGATATCTTTGTGCAGCGCGCCCAATTCATCAGTCAGTTGATCGAGGTCACCTTGCCAACGCCTCCGCGCGCGATCGAGCGTGACGAAGAAAGCATCTTTCCAAGCCTGGTTCAATTGAGGCGAGAGATCTTTGCGCTGAAGCTGCTGCAACATGAGGTGCAGCACGTTGAGATGGTTGTTGCGCAGGTGCAATCCGGCGCGCTCGTTGCCGTCAAAGTCCAGCAGCGCCGTCGGGTAATCCGTGCTCTGACCCTTTAAGTAGTACGACTGCTGAGTCGTGGTGGTGACCAGCGGGGTAAACGGATAGACGCCTTTGATTGAATAATCCAGCAGCAAGCGGCGTTTGGTGACGACATGATGTCCGCCGCCACCGGCGCTGCCAAGCACCCGGACGAGATTGAAGCCCTGGCTGAAAATGCGCTCGTCGGTATTGAACCCATGGTCGGAGACGATTACCAGCGCTGTTTCGCCGGCAAAAGCGCTCTTCTGAATTGCGGTCCAGACGCGCCCGACGAGCCCGTCAAGCTGCTTGAGCGCAAACAAGTGGGAATCCCGATCGTTGTTGTGATGGACCGCGTGATCTAATTTCCCCGTCAGCAGATCCAGGTAACGCACGCGCGGATCGGAAAAACGATGTCATTCATATCAAGCCCGAGCAGCAGGTCTGTGACCAGCCGCCTGGGATCTTTGACGAAGCGCTCTTCACCAGCACGCTGCAAGGTCCTCAGCCGCGCGCCGCGTTGGTAAAGTTGAAAGCTGGTCAGGCGTTCGTCATCGTCGTAGGCGTCCATGAGTGGATGAATACCCAGGGTGTCCAGCACTTCAGTGCCGGGCATGTCCACGTCTCGCCCCAGGGCTTGCTTAGCATAGAAAGGCATCGCGGCGAGATAGTCATACGAGTAGAGAGTTGCGCGATCGAATTCAACGTTGCCTTTGATTTGCAGATGCTGCCCCGTGTCGATGACAGACCAGGATGGCGCGGAGAGACTCGTGCCGCGGACATAAAAGTTGGTGATGCGCGTGCCGTTTTGGAAAAAGATGTGATCGAACCAGGGCAAGAGGCTTTTGCCCGTAAGGGGATCGCGTTCATGGGCGAAACGCTCGACTAGTTCATAAGGCAGGCCGTCGACTTTGATTGCTACGACGCGTTTGGTTTGCGCTGTTGCTGTGAGAAATAAAGAAAGGGCGAGGAGAATTACCGCGATGAATTTTCCGTAGCCCAGGCGTTTACGCCTGGGGAAGTGTAGGCGATAAAAAGTCGAAACCTCCTTCAGGAGGTTTTCAAATCCTGCTTTAGCCATTTCCGGAGAATCAACTTTGCCCCATATTTGCCCCCATAAATGGGGCTGGACTCTTTCTGCCGCAGTCCCAGGCGTAAACGCCTGGGCTAGAGAAAACTTGACTCAAACGAACCTAATTCACGGCTGGCCCACCTGGCCCAGGACTGCCTTCACTTCCGCAGGTTTCATCCGCCTGTCTTCAGTTACGGCCTTACGCAAATGATCGGCGATCGCAGCGCGCCACTCTGATTGCGGCTGTGCGAGACGATAGAGACGCACCAACTCGCTCCGCGCGCTCTGGTTATTGATCTTATACAACGCATCCAGGCATAGCCGGCGCGCTTCGTCGTCATTCGTCTGCCGAAAGATCATCGCGGCGGCACGGGCGGCCGATCCGCTGGCGCCCGCGCCACGATCTGCAAGCGCCCGCAGAGAACGCCGCACCATTTCGATGTCCCAGGCCACCTCCGCTTGCGGCGACGACTTTGCCACCTCGACCAGGATATTCGTGTGATACCTGATCACCCGAGTTGCCTCCAGACGCGCTGACAGTTCCGGAGTGGCTTGCTCGCGATGAACATATCGGCCAAACGTCAACACGTTTCCGAGGTTAAAAAAGAACCGTGACACTGACCCATGTCTGAATGCAGTCATTTCGGCGCCGCGATCTTTTTCGATCTTCGCGGCCAAACCATCGGGCCGGCGCGCGAAATCAAGCAGCGCGCTGTATTGGCGGCGAGCAAGTTGTATCTCCGCCTGATTATCGTTGGTCAGAGGATTCAGTGAAACGTTTTCCAATCGCTGCTCGATCTCATTTCTCAGTCCGGGATCGATGGTCCCATTGAACGACAACATTAACTTCAATTCAGAGTAACTTGTCAGACGCGTCGGTTGATTAATGTCCATCCCGCGCCGCCCGGTGACAAAGTCGAAGGTCTTGCACCCAACAAAGTAAGGCAAATTTCCAAAGCTGGACAGCGACAGCACATTCTTCGCCAAATCGCGGAAGAAACGACGCGAGAGTTCACGCTTCTTGGGATTGAGACCGTCGCGAAAATCGATTAGCAGCGCGGGGATTTTCCTATGATCGAGGCCATAGAGCGCCAACGGAATCAACTCGATCGGACGGGCCTGCGGGTCGCCGGTATTCGTCGGCCGATTATCTTGATCGAAGTAACGCACCTGGGAATAGCCGGTCCAGTTCCGCAGCCGATGATCTTTCCAGGGATCGGAAATGTTGAGGAAACGATTGCCAAACCGCCGATTAGTCTGGGACAGATCGCTTTTGGCGATCCAAAGCAAGGCGTGCGTCGCGGTTCCGTCGGGCATCGTCAAGGGCTGAAAGTAGAGTCCTTCAGTCTCAGCCCGCTGACGCAGCATTTCCCAGTTGTGGCCAATCGAGTCCGTGGCAGCCATCGAGCGCTTGATCACCGTAAAATCGAACCAGTCTGGCCCGTAGAATCCGCCCAGAAGCTTGGTCGACAGGATCAGGCGTGCACGCATCTCGAGCATCTCGCCCGCCGTAAACCCTGAACCTAAATCGGCCAACCGTGGCGTTTTCACATCGCTGATCGGAACAGCGTTCGGGGCCGACGACTCAGAGTCGCTCAACATTTGACTACTCGCGAGCAACTCGCTCTCGTCGCGCGCGCGTTGCCGCAGGTTGTCATAGCTGCCCAGAATCGAAAGCGCTTGCGTGATGTGCGCGGCGCGATAGTCGGTGGCGTTGCGGCGATAATTGCGAGTGGCGGCTTTTAGCGGAATTCCATAACTATCAAACAAAACATTTTGCAACCCGAACCAAAACAAGTTGTTCCATGTCTGCCGCTTTGTATTCGCGAGATCGATTAGTGGCGCGGGCGCGTTGCTCGATGTGGGCGTCTTGTTTCCCACATGCTGATAAAGAAAAGGAACCGCGGACAGCACGCGCTTGACGAGCGTGGGCCGCATATAAGTCAGCATCCAGAGATAGCGAAGACGATCGTTTTCTGGATTGTTGTCACCCAGACTGTCCCGGACAACGCTGAGCAAAGGAATCTCAGGCGCAGGTTGGCCGGCCGCACGCATCCCATCCAATCTTCCAAAAATAGTAAAGAGTTCCGCGCCGCTCGCGATTGGCATTCGCTCGACTCGAAATTGTGGCTGAGCTGTAGCGGTCGGTTCCGTGTCCGAGGAAGTTCGTGGAGAATCTTCGGCGGTCTTTGCATCTTCCCGTCTGCCTTCTTCTAAAGCCGGCGGACCGGGCGATACTTGCGTTGGTTCGTTTGTCTTGGCGGGAGCGGGCGGCTTTAGCGCGAGTTGTGTCGTGCTCTGCGCTGCGTTCTCAGTGCTCCCGAGCAAGAATATCGCTGCGGCTAGTACCGCAGCGAAGCAAAATTGCAGCACCTGCGCGCTGGCGCGGTCACGGTTTCCAGGGTCGGTAGTCACCATGCTAAGCAAAACGCCTCAGTCGGAGCGAAGTTCCTGCGCTTTTAGTGCATCGTTAGCGGCCAGATTTAGTTTTCAATCGGCCTGCGGCAATGCGTGTGCCGTCAATTTAAAAGATATGTATTACGTCCTTTCGCTTTGGCTATGACAATAAGTCGATTGTCACAAGCATCACCATGTCTCGGGTTTCGCAGTCAGATGGTTGTGAGGGTCGAAATAGTTGTGCGGACCTCATCTATAGCTTCGAGCGCTTAGCGGTTATTACTCGGCAGAGCGTTGGCGGTTTCCTTCTGCTCAATCTCTAAATTCGCCGGGGGGCTCCATCCTGCTTTTTCTAACAGGGCAATCGCAGCTCGAATCGGCACGGCAAAGTTTGACGCAGCGTTCTCGGTAAAGATCGAGTTAGTGACCCCAATTACGCGGCCTGACGGACCGAACAGTGGGCCGCCCGATCCACCTTCTCCAGTGCGCGCGTCGTAAACGATTTTCCGCGCTTCGAGATCTGTAATATTGCCCTGCGTAGTCAACGGTTTAATGAGCTTCTTTTCAGCAAGATATCCAAGCTCCGAATCAAGCGAGCCATAGCGCTGCTGGATGGATCGGGCTTCGCTTTCGTCCAGCAAAGCAAGCAAACGGTCCGGGCCGGAGGGATAGCCCATTGTGACTACGATCTTGCCGATGGCCGCGGATTCGGCGTCTTTTTCGACCGGCAAAACAGGAATCTTTGGCAATCTATCCTTTGACTCGATCATGCAAACAGCGAGGTCGTCCCGTTGTGCTGCCTGCTTGTATTTGAGAGCTATCGCTTGCTGTAATTCTGGGAAGAAAGCCGTCAACTTCTTTAGGCGTGGTTGCCCTTTGACGCTACTGTTCAGGCTCTGGGCCCGCTCATCGGCTTCCCAGGGTTGGGCCACGTGCCGATTGGTTAAAATGAAACCATCGCCAACATGAAAACCAGTGCCGACGAATTCAAACTCGGCAATTGCGCCGTGACCCTCAGGGGTCAACGCCGGGTTTTCGTTTCCGTTCTGAATTGCCTCTCCCGACTCGCTGCTTTGCGTTTCGGGATAACGCAGCGGTCTTCCTGTACCCTGTTCGACAAACGTGAACGAGCCTGAGATCAGGCAGACGCCGCCTCCATAATTCCTGCGGAGCATCTCACCCATGGCAATAGTGTTTTGAATCCGCTCGGTAGAATCAATAACCTTGGTTAATTGCTCATTTGCGCGCCGCAGTTGTTCTTGCTGTGCGACGAGCTGGGCCTGCTGCTCGGCAATGATGCGGCGGCCGCGTCGAGCCTCGTTGAACTGTGCGAAGCCTATATAAAGCGCCCCCACTACGGCGAGAATCAGAATTGCGAACGTGATTATCTTCGTCGACGGATTGATTTCGCGGACCAGCTCGCGAGTGAACTCACGCAGAAAGATCTTCGCATCGTCTCGACGCGCCGTGGCCGAAGCTTCCATCGCCGCCTGTTCGATGAAAGGCGCAACGTGCGCGCCGTCGCGACGCCCGGGCACGAGCGCCGCCGTCGACTCGATGGGAAAGAAGTGAATCGATGGGCCCGAAGGACCGATCCAGATTTCATCTCCGTCATAGATTCCCTTATTGGCTTTAATTGGACGTCCGTTGAGCTTTACATCCAAAGCCGGATTAAAGCTTTCAATCCGGTAGATACCATTCAAGCGTACCAGTTCAATCACCGGATCGTTAGTCGGAGTCGCCGGCTCCTTTGACAAACGAACCTTGACTTCACAGTCGTCCGTGGTGCCGACGCGAATCCGGTCGTGCGTGACGACCTCTGTCGAGCGATCGTTAAACGACGAGACATGAATTATCAGTCCGTTCGAATCCTGTTGCGGCGTCTTCCGAAAAGTCTGCATTCTCTTAAGAAATCAGGCGCCCGCATCGAAGACCGTCCTGGAGCTTTCTGCGGTCAGTCAAGCGGTCGCCCGTTAGGCGTTCAATCTTACAATGAATTCAACGGCCAGCAAAGATTACGAATAGCTTAACTCACTTGAACGCGTGGCGATAATCCAATCGAAGTGACGGCAACTTCTTCGTGCGGCTGAGTGTTATGGGAGAGAAGTCTTGAATACATCGCGATTTAGAGCGACAATGCGCGGTGATCTGGTACTAACCGGCCACCCTTGAGCGATCTGTATCTTGCTGTCGCTCTTTTTCTTCAAGCATGACCGTATCAATGATCGGACGGACAGTCTCTCACTATCGCATTCTCGGAAAACTTGGCGAGGGCGGTATGGGTGTGGTCTATCTTGCAGAAGACACTTTGCTCGGCCGGCGCGTGGCGATCAAGACGATACACTCGCGGCCTGGCGCGGACGATCGGCACTTTCGCGCGCGCTTTCTGCGCGAAGCCCGCGCTGTTTCGGCGCTCTCGCATCCACATATCGCTACCATTTACGATTACGGTGAAACTGAAGACGGCGAGCCGTACATCGTAATGGAACTAATCAAGGGAGCAACACTCGGCGAGTTGATGCTAACGGAAAAGTTAAACATCTCGCGCGCCATCGAGATAATCAAGCAGGTTGGCGAAGCTCTTGCCGAAGCGCATCGTCAGGGAATTATTCACCGCGACATCAAGCCTACGAACGTGGTCATCAATGAGCGAGGTCACGTTAAGGTTCTGGATTTTGGATTGGCTAAGCAGGTCGCACTTGAAGCAGCCGACATAACCGATCCCGAACGGCAAACGCTAATGGTCGCCCACACGCGTGAGGGATTGATCGTGGGGACGCCCATGTACTTGTCACCCGAACAAGCGTTGGGCAATGAAGTAGACGCCCGCAGCGATCTGTTTTCGCTGGGCTCACTCCTGTACGAATGCATCGCCGGCAAACCATCGTTTTTCGGAAAAAGTGCGGCAGATATTTGCGCAAAAGTTTTGCGGGACGATCCGCCGCCGCCTTCAACGCTTAACCCCGACGTTCCCAAAGAACTCGATCGCATCACGCTAAAGTCTTTGGCAAAAAAAACCGAAGCCCGCTATCAAACCGCTGATGAAATGATTGCCGAACTGCAAAGCGTGCAAGCGAATTTATTCACCGATGCGACTAACACGATAACGCGGCTGATTCCTTCTGCCGTGGCAACGCGACCCAGCGGCGCCTTGGCCACGCTGTCGGATATTTTCCGGCGTCCGCGGTTACCGATCGGCTACGTCGTTGGCGCCTTGTTGGCAGTGACTGTTTTGATGCTCGGCATCTGGTACCTTGTCCGCGCGCGGCCGCACCAGCCTAACGCCGACGCGCAGCGCTTTTATGAAACGGGAGCTAATGCGCTCCGCGCCGGCTCGTTTTTTCAGGCCAGTAAAGCGCTGTCTCTTGCGATAGCCAGCGACGACCAGTTTGCACTAGCTCATGCTCGTCTGGCGGAAGCCTGGATGGAGTTGGACTACAGTGATCGGGCCAAGGACGAATTGCTTCGCGTGGGAGAATTGTCACCGAACCGTTCATTGTTTACGCCGGTGGAGGCTCTGTATCTCGATGCAATTACCGCCACGGTTCGCAGAGATTTTCCTCGAGCGATAACGGCCTATGCTGAAATCGCCCGTCTACAGCCCGATCAATCTTATGTGTACGTGGACCGGGGCCGCGCGTACGAGAAGAACAATCAACTCGACAAAGCAATTGAAAGCTACACAACCGCCACCAGTAAGGACTCGCAGAACGCGACGGCTTTTCTGCGATTAGGTGTGCTGCAAGGGCGCAAACACAATTTGGCGGAAGCCGGCACTGCTTTTGATAAAGCCGACACGATTTATCAGGCGCTTGGCAATGTCGAAGGCCGCGCAGAAGTCGCTTTACAGCGCGGCGTTTTGCTCAATGACATCGCGGGAAAAGTCTTAGAGGCGCGCGCGCAGTTAGAACAGGCCCGCGAGATTGCCAAGGTCGTTACGAATACCTATCAGCAAATCAAAATTCTTTTTCAACTGAGCAGCGTCGCGATAAAAGAGGCCCAGACTGACCAAGCCCAGCAATACGCGCGCGAAGCGGTGCAACTTGCGCAGGCGAATCAAATGGAGAGTTTGATCGCGCGCGGAAATATCGAAATCGGAAACGTGTACCTGGGTCGCGGAAACTACAACGATGCGGAAAACTATTTCCAGCAAGCGCTGGAAGCCGCGCAGCACTACGGCGGGCGGCAAAACGAAGCGCGCGCGCGTTTGTCTCTGGCCAGTCTTTATATCCAGCGTGGAGAAACGGATCGCGGGCTGGGCTTCGAAGAGCAGGCCCTGGCTTTCTATCAACCTGGAGGTTACCGGACTGAAACGTCACAAGCGTTGCTTCTGCGCGGCCGAGCTTACAAGCAAAAGGGAGACTACAAAGCGGCGCTTCAGTCGTTTGAAGATCAACTAAAGCTGGCCGAGCAAAGCGGCGATCAATCCCAGATAGCTTATTGCCATGGCAGCATCGGAAGCCTGCTATTTGCCCAGGAACAATATGCGGAAGCGCGTCAGCACTTCGAAGAAGGCCGCACTCGATATAAGTCTCTGGGCAATCAATTATACGAAGGGTACGCCTTGATGAATCTCGGCGCGGCGCTCTGGAAGCTGGGTAACTACGACGAATCTCGCAAGATGCTTCAACAGGCGTCGGAAATCGCGAAGCAAAAAGCCAGTTCCTTTACCGCGCTTCAGGCGGCAATCGATCTCGTCGAAGCTGAGATCTCTTTGAGCGATCGGAAGTTCGCTGAGGCTGGCGCGAAAGCCAAGCAAGCGCTGGATTTGGCAGGCGGCGAAAATAAAGGCGTCGCCGTCGAAGCAAACAATCTCATGGGACTCTCGCAGGCACTCTCAGGTCGCGCGGCGGCCGGTTTGGCCTTGTGTCAGCAAGCCAGTGATACGGTTGTTTCGCTCACCGATCCATTGCTCCGCGCTAAGTCGCAACTCGCTTTGGCCGAAGTGGCGCTGATTGCCGGCGACGCTAAACGCGCGGTTGAGAGCGCCCGAGAAGCGCAGACCTTCTTTGCCAATAGCGGAATGATGGAGCCTAATTGGCGCGCTTGGCTGGTAGCAGGATTGGCGAGCCAAAAGATTGTCGATCACGACAATGCACAGCTTTATTTGAAGAACGCTAATGATGCTTTTTCGTCGTTGGCACAAAAATGGGGCGCCGAAACATTCAAGACTTACCAGGCGCGACCTGACATTCAATTCTACCGAAGACAGCTCGATCAAAGTTCTGCGTCCGTTCGGTAGTTAACCTTCAGTCAAAAAACGGAGAACTCACAAAAATGGCAAGCAAAAAGACGTCTGGCAAAAAAGGCATCCCGCAAAACACATTTACTGGACACTGATCCGCCGATTCTCGTTGGCGGAGGTGGTTCGTCATTTGTTTGGATAATAAAAGACCAACTACCGAAGCTGGTTGAACCTGATAGTGTGCCGGTTCGCGCCCCACGACCTCAAACGCCAGCTTTATATTATATTTTCGAAGTTAAGGACAGCCATGTGAAGGTGGTTATTGACGACGGCAACACAGCTCCGGGGCCGCCCAAAACCGTAAACAGCAGATTCCATCTCACGACTTTTGAGTAGCTAACAATCACCCTTAAGCTCAGCTCAATTCCATCGGGTTACTTCGAAGCGAGTCGCGCGGCCCCGACGGATAGTTGTATCTTAAGACATCATTGGCAGCCGACGGTGATTCCCTGGTCTTCTGTTACCGCTTTGTTCTCCAATTGTGGCTTTGGGATTCGCGAAGGCGTTTCGATATGCGCCCCCCAAGGACGGCGACGACTCGATGGCGATCTAATTTATCCCTCTCTCCCGTGGTAGCATTGGAACGGATGGCCGAACCTGTATTTATCGACGATGTTGCCCAACTGCGGACGCTGGCGCCAGTGACCAGTGCGCCAATCCGTCATCATGTTTTCGTCTGCACCGGTAAATCCTGCTCCGCACGAGACAGCGCCGAGGTAAAGGACGCGTTCGAGCGCGAATTGAAAGCGCGCGGAATTTTGTTTGGCAGAGAAGTGAAGGGTAAGAATCCGAAAGGAAGCGTGGTGTTGACCGAATGCGCTTCGGTGGGCTTCTGCGCGATTGGCGCTGCGGTGATGATCTATCCGGACGGCGTTTGGTATGCGCAGGTTCGCGCCCCAGACGTTGCTGAGATTATCGAGGAACATCTCTTGAACGGTCGCGTCGTCGAACGTCTGGCGCTATTGAAGCTCCCGGCTGAGGGATCGAGAGAAGAATCAGGCGCAGATGCAGATTGGGAAGCCTAGTCCAAACGTAAAGGCCACACTCACAAGTTATCCAAAACCATCATCACGAGTTCAGAGTCAAGAAGATTGGGTAGCAGCGCGTCGGGATCGTGCGCGCGAAGATCGCCGGCGGAGTGAATCCGGCCAGTTGCGACCGCTACGACGCGCGCGCCGAAGTGCCGCGCGCAGGCAATATCATTCGGCGTGTCCCCAATCACAATGAATTGATCGGGACGAAGATTCGCACCGAGATGTTCGTTGATTCTCTCGGCGGCAAGGGCGGGAAGGTCGCGCCGATCGAATGACTCGTCGCCAAATGCGCCCGGCAGTTGAAAGAAGTCCGACAGGCCGGTGATCTCCAGCTTGAGATATGCGGCAGGTTTTATGTTGCCGGTAAGCAAAGCCGAAAGGTAGCGCGGATGTTCATGGACTCGCTGCAAGACTTCTCGCGCGCCGGGCATAGCTTCGATTACGTGCGCGCCGTTGCCGGTGGCGCGTTTCATCTCTGCGATGTAGCAACTCTGCAGCTCGTCTTTGCGCGCGCTGATCTGTTCGCGCGTGATGCCTTCGCCGCGCAGGGCTTCTTCGACGATCTGCAAATCTGTCATGCCCGAGACGATCATCTCGTGCAAGCACCCAGCCGTGCCGAACACAGATTCAAGCATAGGAACTGTGTAGTCCTTGAATATTCCATAGCGCGCGCCGCGCACCAGCGTGCCGTCGAGATCCCAGAAGAGGATACGAAGCGATGAATGATCGATGGTCTCAGACTTTGAAATCATTTTCCATTTTCCATTTGACAATTTTCATTTGCCATTTGGGGGCAACCCTCAATAGTAGAAGCGGGACGAGCTGTCAATCCCATCCATGTACAATTCACCTCGCCCAGGGAGAAAACATTGAGCAATGAATGGCAAATGAAAACTGTCAAATGATAAATGGAAAATGATTTCTTATTCTACCACCGCGAGCACGTCGCCACCGTTCACCGTCGCGCCTACTTGGACATTCAACGCCACGACGACTCCTGCTTTGGGCGATTTCATTTCGTTCTGCATCTTCATCGCTTCGACTACTACGATACCAACACCGGTTTCGACTTGATTACCCAATTCCACGAGGACTCGCACTATTCTGCCGGGCATGGGCGCAATGATGCGCGCGGCTTCGTCCGTATATGCGGCCGTGCTCACAGCGCCTTGCAATCGCTTCGGATCGGTGATTGCGATCGCGCAACGCTTCGTGCCGACAATCACGTCAATAGCTTTTCCGATTTCGGGACGGCCTTCGACGCGACAATCGAAGACCCGACCATCATGAATCAATAAGAATTCTTGCGGGCCGGATTCATGGACGTAGAGTTCGTATCGCCGGTCGTCAATCTCCGTGACAACACGATGTCCATAACGTCGGAAATCGACTGAATAACTCTCTCCAGCAATATCAGCACGGAGTTTCATCTGATCTCTTAGCAACAATCCACCAATACAGCAGATAGAGAAGCATTCCAATAAAACCAATGATCTCAGCAGCGACGCCGACCAGCAGACCAAACGCACAACTTAGTATCGAAACCAATGCTGGTCTAAAGCTTCGCGGTTTCATTTCTTTTCCATTTTCCCGTCGCGCATGAGCGCCGCGCGCCCGGCCATCTTCCATTTACTGCCGTCGCCAAGCTGACTACCCAAAACGCTTTCGCCTTTCGTGCGCGAATACGCCAGCGCCGCCGCGATGATTGCCATGTCTTGTTGCAGGCTGGAAGCCTGCGAACCGCCCGCAGGATGCGGGCGCTCCAACGGACGCTCCGAGGGGTGCTCCTTTCGGCGTTGAGTGAAGCGTGAAATGAAGCCGGTGTCGAGACGGGCGGCGATGAATTCCTCGTCGCGCACGATTTCGCGGAAGAACGACAGCGTGGTTTTGATTCCTCCGATCGCGTACTCGTCCAAAGCGCGGCGCATTCGATCGATTGCTTCGGCACGCGTGCGGCCCCAGGCGGCGAGCTTGGAAATCATCGGATCGTAGTGGATCGAAACTTCGGCGCCTTCGACCACCCCACTGTCGTCGCGAATTCCGGGACCACTCGGAACGCGCAAGTAAGCAATTCTACCAGGCGATGGAAAAAAATTGTTCTCAGGGTCTTCGGCATAGACGCGGCACTCGATCGCATGGCCCCGCCAGCGCACTTCTTCCTGCTTGAACGACAGCGAAGCACCCGCGGCGACATTGATTTGCTCGCGCACGAGATCGATTCCGGTAACCAGCTCCGTAACCGGATGTTCGACCTGCAAGCGGGTATTCATTTCCAGAAAATAGAATTCGCGGCCCGTATCCGAGAAGAGAAACTCGACGGTGCCGGCGCCAACATAGTCCACGGCTCTCGCGATTTTCATTGCGGCCTCGCCCATTCGCTCGCGAAGATACGGATCATTGACCGGCGAAGGACATTCTTCGATTACTTTCTGATGCCGCCGCTGAATCGAGCACTCGCGTTCACCGAGGTGCACAAAATTGCCTTGGATGTCGGCAAAGATCTGAATCTCGAGGTGGCGTGGACGATCGACGACCTTCTCCAAATAGACATCAGAATTCCCAAACGCCGACGCGGCCTCTGATTTAGCCGCGTCGAAAGCCGATCTCAGCTCGCTCTCAGCCGCAACTTGCCGCATGCCTTTGCCGCCGCCGCCAGCCGCCGCCTTCAACATCACTGGATAGCCAAATCGAAGGGCGGTTTCGCGCGCCTCTTCAAAGTCGCGCAGCGGCTGCGTAGTGCCGGGAACAACTGACACGCCCGCCTCGATTGCGGCGCGCCGGGCGCTCGTCTTCGAGCCCATCACTTCCATCGCCTCCGGCGGTGGGCCAATGAAGATCAAACCAGCTTCTTTGACGGCGCGGGCGAACTCGGCATTCTCTGACAGAAAACCATAGCCGGGATGAACCGCTTCGGCGCCGCTCTTCTCCGCCGCAGCAACGATCGATTCAATATTTAAATAACTCTGCGTGGATGAAGGCGGGCCAATGCAATAAGCTTCGTCAGCCAGGCGCACGTGGAGCGCCGCGGCGTCGGCTTCTGAAAAAACTGCGACCGGCGAGATGCTAAGATCGCGGCAGGCGCGAATGATGCGCACGGCAATCTCGCCTCGGTTAGCTATGAGAATTTTGCGGAACATTGATCTCAGACCACGAATGAGTTCACGGGTCTGTGAGGATCGTATCTGAGGGCGACTTGGGCGCCGGGAAGGTAATCGTTCTCGCGCAGACGTTGCTCGGAGTCCAACTTCTGGAACGCTTGATAATCGACTCCGCCGATGGTGTAACTATAAGAGAGGATTAGGTTACCGTCGCCATCTTCGTCCGCGCCCAGCGCCGTGGCCTCGCCGACCCGACCGGCGCGCAAGAGCAACGCGCGGCGGACGACTTCAAGATCCTCCTTGCTTTTCTTGCGGCGGAAACGTGCCAGAAATGACATAACGCTTAAGGCGCGCTAGAGCGGGTAAGAACAGATGAAGACGGCACTTCAGAAGCCTTCATGATGAGGCCGTCGCGCATGACGAAGTCGTCATCGCCACCAAAGAATCTGTGCTCACTCGGCAAGCGTAGTTCGTACGTGATAAAGGAGACTCCCGGCGGATCGGCAATTATCTTGGTGGCGATATTGCGAAGGGCTCCTCCGCGCTGAACTAAGGGCTTGACCTTGGTCGAGGCAAATGGTCCCGTGGTTGCCTGGTATCCGTTGGGATCAATAAAGCGAAGCGCCTCGGCAATCGAGCCGTCAGGATCAGGCAGCTTCCCGAGTTCTTTAATATAGTCCTCCTTCTCTGGCAAGGTGCCATGCAGCTCAAGGTATTGACGAAACGCGCGATCGAGTGTGTAACCACGAGCGTAAATTGCCGCTTCAATTGCGTATCTACGCTGGCGGAGCCGGGCCGGAACTGTAATACCAATCAATGTCGCAAACAGAATCGTGACGACTGCCGCATTGGTAAAGCCGATTCGCGCCGCGCGCAGTCCGATAAACTTGTGCGGGTCTGCCTTGATACTTCGAATGATGCGCGCGCAGCTCCATAAGACCGCAATCGTGACTGGAAGAGCCATCCATTTCAATCGCCACGCCGCAGTTTCGCCAGCAGCGACAATACTCCAAAACCGAACTCTCCAAAACCTAAGCGAAAGGCCGTTGCTTTCAACTAACGCCGCGATCGCCGAAACCAGAAAGCCGGCCGACAAAACGACGCCACTCGCGAACGCAATGCTGGCTCGTCCGTAGGAAGGCAGCTCGTGCTCGGGTCTGGCGAGCGGTGGCCCCACCGCGCGCGCGCCGCATGACGAACACCCCTGGCGAAGATCGCCTTCGACACTTGAGCCACAAGCGGGGCAGATGATCAAGATTCGGTTACCTCTGGAAAATGAAAACGGCGCGACTAAGTTAGAACCGTGAAGCCCAGTTCGTCAAGAGTTACAATGTAAAGATTCGATGTCATTAAAACTGTCCTGTTAACTCGGCTTGTGAGCCAAAGTCGGCTCGCGCCTCAAATCAGGCGCCTGAGAAATCTGTTTAGCCGCGTCTTCGTTCAATTCTTCCGCGGACTTCGTTCGGTTCAATTCGATCCACGTATGATACATGCGATGCGCGAACGTCCAATAAGATCCGACAGCCAAGACCCATAAAACCGCCGGCATGCGGTTGGCAAAAAAGTTATGCGAGCTGGGACGTGTCGACAGCGCGCCGATAATGAAGAGCACGACTCGTTCCGGCCGTCGCAGAAAACCAACGTCGCATTTCGGAATGAGGCTCTCTGCGCGCGCGCTCGCGTAACTTACCATCACGGAGCCCATCATGCCGGCGCCGGCGAGAAAGACATTGAGGGTCGAATGAAACTCTGTATCGCGCGCATAGAAGACCATCAGGCCTACGAACACCACCATGTCCGATAAGCGATCGAGCGACGAATCAAGAAAGCCGCCATAGCTCGTCACCCGTCCCGAAAGTCGCGCCACCTGGCCGTCGAGCATGTCGAACAGGTTGGCGACGATCAGGACGATCCCGGCCCAAAAAAATCTTCCAAAGCCAAACAACAAACCCGAGCCGACGTTTATGGCTACGCCGATAGACGTCAGAATGTTCGGATTAAAATGACCTCGCGCGAGCCAGCGAACCATGGCATCGATGATTCGCTGACCAGCCCGACCGATGCTTGCGCCAAACATTCTTTAGAATCTTACTCGCTCAAAGTGAATAAGTCAGCCCGCGATGATAAGAACGGGATTGCGAGAGTGTCAAGAAAATCATCACCGACCTGTAGCGAGCGGTTGACATATGGGAGTCAACGGCTCTCGGCTGGTAAAGATCAACCGCTTGTGACTGCAGCTATGCTGACTTAGCGCACAGACAGCTTGACCGACTATGAATTTGTCGCCAACAGCATTCTGCGCATGTTCTCCTTTATTTGAGTCGGCTCTGCAACCAGGGCCGAAATGATTGCCACGGCATCCGCGCCGGCTTCCAGCGTCTCGCGAGCGTTCGCGAAATCGATTCCTCCGATGGCCACCAAGGGCCAAGAGCTGACAATCGATCGAACTTCGTTCAAGGTGCTGAGTCCGACCGTTGGGTCGGGGTTCGCTTTGGTGGCGGTCCCGAAGATTGGGCCGAACGCGATGTAATCTACCGGCAAGCGAGTGGCAAGTTGCGCTTGCGCGAGATTGTGAGTTGAGATGCCAATGATCGCAGTTTGGCCGAGCAGGTCACGAGCAGCTTCGACGGGCAAGTCTGTTTGGCCCAGGTGCACGCCGTCGCATCCCAGAGCGAGCGCAATGTCTACCCGATCGTTGACGATCAGTCTGACGCCGTGATCCCGCGCGATATTCAGAGCCTCGGCAGCCTGATGATAGAATTCGCGTGGGGTTGCATGCTTATCGCGAAGCTGAATGAGGGTTGCGCCACCCGCAATTAGACGCGTAACCTGTTCGGCATGCGACAAACATGAGAGCCGCGGGTCGGTAATCGGATAGATTCTGGGTAGCTTCAAGCTCACGGAAATTGAGAGGTATGATTGATCACAATGCTTGATTCCCAAAACTACCTAAGGGAGAAAATAGAGTCTCCCAAGGACGAAGAAGTCAAGGACGAGAACGATCGGCCGGTAGGTAGTTATTATTACGATGATGCGACCGGCTACGACGTCTACAAAGACGAGGACGAGGATATCGCGGAACAGCAAAATGAAAATTGAGCTAGTGTTTGCGTTCCTCGATCTGGCGCAGAGCTTCGTAGAGCACGATTGCGACCGCGTTCGCGAGATTCAAACTTCGCACTTTTGGATTAAGCATTGGAATGGTCAAAGCTCGATCCGCATTCTTCCGCAGTAGATCCTCAGACAAGCCCCGCGTCTCCGGACCAAACACTAAGCAATCGTCCTGATCGAAGGAGTATTGATGGTACGGTTGAGTTGCCTTGGTGGAGAAGTAAAGAAAGCGCGTCTGCGGCAAAAACGCATATAGAGCTTCGAGGTCCCGATGCCGATGAAGAGCGACTTCATCCCAATAATCCAATCCAGCGCGCCGCACCGCTCGATCGTCAAGGCGAAAACCGGTGACACCGACAATGTGCAGCGGAGTCATGGTGGCGGCGCAAAGACGCGCGATGTTTCCGGTATTCTGCGGAATCTCAGGTTCGACGAGGGCCACATTGAGCATGAAAGTGTGCCGCTTACGTGTTCCATTCATTCGCCCGGAAGGGCTAAGAGTCAACCCTAAGCGATTCGTTTATAGTCGTCATCGAGGCGGACAATGTCGTCCTCCCCGAGGTAATCGCCAAGCTGGACTTCGATGATAGCCAGCGGTGCGTTTGTGCTGTTACCAAGGCGATGATTAGTTTGTGGCGGAATGTGGATGTGTTCGCCGCGACGCAGTTGCAGTTCATTTTCTCCACACACCACGTCCGCAACGCCTTCGACCACGACCCAATGTTCGCCGCGACGCGCGTGGCGCTGCAAACTGAGTCGCGAGCCGGGCTTCACTTCCAACACTTTTACTTTAAAGCCGGGTCTTTCTTCCAGCACTTCGTAGCGGCCCCAAGGTCTCTCGTCAGATTCGCGCACCGCACAATCCTCCCGGGTTTAGGTTTTCACATAATCGAATTGAAGATGAGAATAATTGACTGTCGGCGTTCACGACAATCATCAATTCTCATTCTGAAGCAAAAAGAAATAGGAACGGCGCGCTTTAGGCATCGCCGTTCCTTTTGATTGTGTACGCCAGTTGTTGGTTGTTGGAGTTGCCCCCTTGGGTGAACGAGCTATCTCTTCTTCGCTGCCTTCTTTTTACCGCCAGCTTTTTTCTTAGCGGCCTTCTTCTTAGTTGCCATATCGTTCTCCTTCTTTCTGGTTTTCAGGTTTATGACCACAAGATACTGCGTTCATGTAGCTCTTGTGGTCTAGAGAAAACGAACTTAATTTCGATCCTTGTCAATAACTTATTACTGATTAGGTGAAAAAAGTTTTTGCGCGCGTGCGAGTTCGCATGCGGCTCGCACGATCAAAATCAATTGTCAGAAGGATCGATCGCGTGATGCTCGTCACTTGATTTCAGAGAATGATCCAGGTGACGCAAACAATTCCACGAGCCGTCGCGATGATGATTGATGAAGTTGAAAGAGAGCTGCGAGCGAAGCGACCTCACACTCATCTAAAGAGTGGCGTGAAGATCCATTCGTCATGACGGTCGATGCCGTAAAAGGTTATCACCGAGTTGCGCCGGCTGCGGCTGGAGACTCCGAGAAACGGTCCGGAGGAATTGTCTGAGCTATCTTCGCCTCCCGGAGCAGTGCCGGATGATTTGGTATCAAGCACGTCTGTTACGCGCGGGATCAAATTAGCCAGCGCGCCGAATTCTCTACTCGGCGGTGGAGGCGCGCCGCCAATGTAAGTAGTCAGGGCGCTAATATACCGCGCAAAGTCCTGAGATGTTGGGTTGATTAGTCTCCACTCTCCGGAATTGGAGAGCGGATCGCGCGCTGCCTCCGTCCGCAAAATCTGTAACTTCTTTGTGCCTCGAGGAATTCCCTCCAGCAACTGATCGATACTGGTCGGCAGAGAATTAACTCCTTGCGCTCCCTTAAACCGATAATAGGAACCGATCGCGTCGGCTACCTGTTGCCCGCGAAAGATGGCCTCTTTCTCGCGTTCGCGCTGAGCTTGTTGTTGCACTTGCGGCGCCGCGGCCAGCGCGAACAGGGCCAGTAGAGTCATGAAGACCAGTAGCGAGACCAGGGCATAGCCCTGCGATTGCGGATTGCGGATTGCGGATTGCGGATTGTCAGGACCGCCAAAACCCGCACAATGTAAAAACCAGAGCTGATTTATTTTTTCCATCTTTGAGATGCGCAATTCGCAATCCGAAATCCGCAATTCATCACGGTTCCTCGTCGCTGACCCTCACGCGTGGCCTTGATCCCGGAATGCTGCTGCTGCTGTCGGCGGTAAAAGGAATCGGCCATCGAATCTTAAGCGTGGTATCGATTACGACAATCTCGCGCTCAGAGATACTCTTAATTTGAAAGCGATTGGCCAACACGTCGCCGCGCTGTTTGTTCATCAATTCTTTGCTGCTCTTATCTTGTAAGACTGCCGTATCATTGCCACTTGGTTTGGCGATAATGCCAACATAAGCGAAGCCCGAGTTCGGGTCGGGAGGCGGCGTCACATTCAGCATGATCGTGTTTGAGTAAAGGCTGCCGTCGTTGTTTCGCACGATAATCTGTCGCGTGCCTGGATTAGTAATCAACGCCGCGGGCACCGTCGTGGTCACCTGTTGGGCGTTAACGAAGCGCGTCGGCAGATCGCGTCCATCCATCGTGATGTGAACGGCCGGCGTAAACTTATCACCCATAACCTGAAGACTGAAATCCGCCGTCCGGCCATACACGTTTGACGGACTAAGCGATGAAGCCACCAACGGCGGAGTAGGGGTCGGCGTCGGCGTTGGAATTGGTTTTTC
>QHXG01000260.1 GCA_003222845.1 Acidobacteriota bacterium
TAAAGCAGGGTCGAGGCGGGTAGTGTCTTAATGTCGTGTTGCTGACAGAGTCGTCCTGATGATTCCTCATTCACACCTCGCTTCAGCGAGGTGCAACGCCGAGCGTCATTCCTCGCAGCCGTTTTGAACGGCTTTCGAATTGGAAACCGTTGAAACGGTTGCAAAATTCCACTGCCGTGAGAACACCTCGCTGAAGCGAGGTGTGAATGAGACCGCGCGGCGCTCGAGTTAGCCCCACGCCGTCAGGCAACACAACTTTAGGACACCTTCACCAATCTCCTCACGCATATCACTTTCAGCACCAAGGATCGCACGAATCGTTAATTGCTCCGGAACTAAAATCCGAATTATATGCGTATCTCGGCGGGCTGACTCACGAACTCAAGGGCAAGGCACAAAGTAGTTGGCTGAAGGAAGATCAGAGGTAGTCACCCAAAAAGAAAATGCCGCGAGGTGCGTCGCGGCATTTTGAGGTGAGACCTGTTTTCGGTTTCAGCTGATTCAAGGCCGGCCAAAGACACCGCCGAGAATGCCGCCTCGATTGCCGTAGCCGCGGTTTCCATAACCGCCGTACTGTCGATAGCCTTGTTGATAGCCTTGCACGAAGCCGCTGCGAAAGGCCTGCGAAGAAGCGTTCCGGTAATAGTGTGATCTCTGCGGGTTAAAGTTCTGACCACGTTGCGCGTCACTGGCGCCGATGCTTAAACCGTACTGGTAACCCTGGTTCGCCGCGGCCTGATAGCCACCACCATTGCCATAGCCACCATTGCCGTAGCCACCGTTGCCGTAGCCACCGTTGCCGTAGCCACCATAGTTGCCATAGCCACCATTGTTGCCATAGCCACCATAGTTGCCGTAACTACCATTGTTGCCATAGCGGCCATTGTTGCGGTCGTTACGACGCCAGCGATCGTCGCGGTCGCGATCACGGTCCTGGTCTCGCCGCCAATCACGGTCCCGGTCTCGCCGCCAGTCACGGTTCTGAGACTGGTTGCCATTCCATCTATCGTCATTATCGCGACTACGATCCTGGCGTTGAGCGTCGCGGTCACCTCGATACTGCGCCTGGGCGGTCATCTCTGCCGTCACGGATATGCCAAATATAAAAGCGAGCGTCAAAATTGCGCCGCCAATCTTCGTTCTTAAATTCTTCATCTTTGTGATTCTCCCTTTCCGAAAAACGCAGAGGGCAACACCTGTGCCGTTGAATTAAAGGGATGATGAAAGCTGTTTTGAAGGCAGTTAGGCTGAAGTAGTCAGCGCCTCTTTCACCGTTTGGTGTATAGATAAGCGCAGAGTAGACCATTCGAGGGATGCTGCGGGCAGGATGCCCACGACCAGCTGGCAGATGCCTGCGCTCCAAACTACTTCCTAGGCTTCACGAAAATCGCGTCGTCGACGGGCAGGTTGTGTTTCACTTCGGTGAGTTTGATGGTGAAGTGTGCGTCCTGGACGATGTGGATGGTGAAGGGCACTTTCACGCCATCGATTTCGCGATAGTCCTGGTATTCGACGGCCTCGGTCATCTTGCCCGCGGCGTTCCATTCTTCAGTGCGCACCAACAACCCGGTGACGTTATCAAAATAGAAACGTCTCGGACTACCGTTGCGCGGCGCTTCCAGCACGAGCGCCTCGCGCTCTTCCACTTTGCCGGTGCCGCCTTTTCCAAGTGAGACTTTCCCCGTGCCTTTGAAAATCAGATTCGGATATTGCAGACGCAGCTTGAGCGGTTGATAGAAGTCTGCGTCGCGCATTGCCGATCCCAATTCGAGTCCCGTCTTATCGGTGATGCCGTCGTCCGGATTCTGTTCCCAACCGACGCGGCCATCGAATCCGTCCTTGAAGGTTTCTTGTCCGGGCATCTGCAGAACCATGAGCATTAAGTTCGGCGCCTTCGCGTACATTTCCACCGGGCCACTCATCGCGATGCCACTGACTTCGAAATTTCCCTTACCGACGCGGCTGGTGATCTTCTCGAGGGCGGCCCGTCCGCCAAGTGCTGCGACATAGTTTGCCAGGACTTCATCCGCCTTTTTCTTAGCCTCTTCAGTGCTCAGTTGAGTTGCCACAATGGGAGCAGACGCGGCCGTCGCCGGTTGTTCTAAGCCGAGCATGATTCGCATCGCGCCGCTTACGAACTGCTCGATCAAATCGTGGTTCGAAGAGGCAAAGTTGCTCATCGCCACGACCGCCACCCCGTCGTCGGGAGCGAGCACGACCAGCGACTCGAAACCAACGTCGCCGCCGGAGTGCAGGACGAAACGGTGGCCCTGTTTCTCCGTAATGAACCAACTGATCCCCTCTTTAAGATTGAAGGCCGCGACGACCGGCCGCCACATCGACTCGGCGGTTTCGCGCTTCAGGATGCGTTGGCCGTCGAGTTCACCGTGATTCAGGTTGGCGATGGCCCAACGACTCATGTCTTCGATACTTGAATAGAGCGTAGAACTCGGCGAGTGCGCGCGGTTGTAGGGAAAGATTTTGCTGACCACGACCTTGTTGTTTTCCATGACGTGTGGCGAAGTCAGCAATTGCGGATTGGCTTCGCGCACGAGCAGCGTGCTGTCTTTCATGGCAAGCGGAGTGAGGATGTTGTGCTGCACATAGTCTTCGAAACTTTCACCCGATACTTTGGCGATCACGTCGCCGAGAATCTCATAAGCGGTGTTGCTGTAAGCGAATTTCTCGCCGGGCGCGAAGACGAGTTTTTGGTCGGCAATGCTGCGCACAAAACGTTCGAGCGCGCCGGCGTCGTACTCAGGTTTGTCCCAGTTGTAGTTCACCGTATCGGGAATGCCTGAGGTGTGGCTGAGCATCTGGCGAATGGTGATCGTCCGATAGCGCTCGTCATTCAGGCGAAAGTAGGGCAGATAACGAATCAGCGGCGCGTCCAGATCGATTTTACCTTTCTCCACCAACTGCATGACGGCTGTGGCGACGAACGTCTTGGTCACTGAGGCCATGTGGAAAAGAGACTTTGAGGTGATGGGCGTGTTGACGCCAAGCTTTGCTACGCCAAAGCCTTTCGCGAAGATCAGTTTTCCGTTCCTGACTACACCGATGGCAAAACCGGGAACACGACCCTGCTGAATTTCTTCTTTGACCTTCGGTTCCAGCTCGGTGGAAAGTCGTGCAACCGGATCGATCTTTGCTGCTGCTTCGGGGGTCTGAGCAGTTGTGATGATTCCGAGCAGACCAACCAGGAGGCTGATCGTGGCTGCGCGAGTCAGGCGTCTTGTGTTCATCATGGTCATTAGAGTTTTCAGCGAACCAGTTACGTGGAATTGACGCGATAGGTGGGTGAAGTGTTAGCGGGCGTCAGGATCGCAACTATCAGAGAGTGTGAGAATTTCCTGCGCCGCGCGTTGGCCGCTTTGGATGGCGCCATGGACGGTGCCGATGTGGCCTATGCTCGTGGCCTCGCCGGCGAAGAACAGACGGTTCTCGATCGGTTGGGAAAGAATCTTCTGAGCGGCGAGCCCGTTGACGGGGACGTAGCTGTAGGCGCCGTGCGAGAAGGGATCGTGGCGCCAGTCGTGAACGTAGGAAGCCTCTAATTTGTCGCGGATGGTTTCGGGTGGGATGTTGAAGATGAGTGCGAGTGAAGCGGCGGCTTGATCGAGGATGTCGTCTCGGAAGCCGCTAGCATCCACGAGCGCGCCGGGACTTAGGTTCGCGAATGATTCTGCATCTGTCGCCCGCTTCGCGGGCTCTGACGGAGAAGAGGGCTCGCGATCCCCGCGCTGAAGGGCTGGGCTACTTTCAATCGTCCGCTCCACGGACGAAGATGACCCGCTTGCTACCGCAAGCGGTTCTGTACCAATAAGCAAATCCGCGCGCGGTCCACCGGCCCAACCGACGAGCAGAGGCGCGCGAATGGGCAATTGGGTCCACCAGGTCGGAATTAGTGCGTCGGGATAGTGAATGAATGCGGCGTCCGCGAACTTCAACTGATTACCATCTTTGTCCCAGAGCTTCAATCCTTCCCAGAACCTTTCGCGAAATCTGAGGACAATCCTCACGACGTTTCCCGTCGCCAGATGGTTAATCGCAGCTCGCTTCAACGGAGGCAGCTCAGGAACAAATCGCACGGTAGTCGGCTTGTCCTGATTTGTCTGAAGCACGCCCAGCGGCAGAGTAACTATCGCGCAGGATGAGTTAAATGAAACTTCTCGATCGTCCTGTTCGCAAACGATATTGTCAGCCGTCCGCTGCGCGGACGAAGAAAGCTCTCTCCAATGAATTTCTTTGACCACGGTGTTCAGATGAATCGTGGCGCCGTAGCTTTCAGCTTCCGCCCACAACGCTTGCACGAGCGAATCGTAGCCATCGAGAAAGCGAAACGACTGGTCGCCTTCAATAGAATCGGCGGCTTCGTTGGCTTTGACGAGGCCGTGAATGCCTATGCGCTCGATGCTGGCGGCATGAAAGCCTTCCACATATCGAATCGCCATGTCTTTCGCGCGGCGCGTCTCTTCGTCATCCGGCAATGAAGCAAGAAAATCTTTCAAGGATTGATCGGCGTCCGACGCTTTCATCTGGTCATTAAGTTTTTCGATCTGCTTCCAGAAATCTCGGGACTTGCTGAGCTTGCCATCTTCGAAATACCAGTGGCGCTCGCTGGTCTCGTGGAGTTTGAGGTGGGCCCGCTTGGCGAGATGCCAGAGCGCTGGAGACTTGCCGTGCACAAATTCAGCGCCGAGTTCGATGGGAATTGGAGCAGCAGGATCTTTGTGAGTGAAGATGCGGCCGCCGATGCGTCCGCGTGCTTCGAGTACGATGACTCTGCGGCCGGCAACGCTGAGGTCGCGCGCGGCGGCCAGGCCAGACGCGCCGGCGCCGATGATCAGGACATCCGCAGCGTGGCTCTTGACAGCCATCTCGCGTGATTTTTGCAGGGAAACTTCACGAGAATATTCCGGGAGGCTACGTGGATTGGTTCAGAGGATCAGCTTTCTAACAGGGGGGTGCGCTCATTCGCTAATAAGCTGCTGAAAAAGTCCCCTCTCACTTTGGGAGAGGGTTAGGGTGAGGGCTTAGGTGTGAAAAGCTCCAAATATTTATTTTATTTAACAGCGTGGCTAGGCCCTCTGGGGTGCACCCCTTTCATGAGACAAAAAGTTAAGACACTCCCTCAGCCCTCTCCCAAAAGGGAGAGGGAGTTTTCAGTAGACACTAGGGAGTTGGCTTCGTTGTTGGCGTCTGCTCAGACGCCGGGATGCGCGAGGCGTCAGGCTTGTCGGGTGAGGTATGCAGATGCACGGCCTTCCACTCGTTGCCCACGCGTTTGAAGACGAGCGTCATGCGACCCGAAGCACTGTCGGGCTCGCCTTTGTAAGTCTGCGTCTGCGTCCAAAGACAGGTCACCACAGCTCCATTGGTTCCCAGCATAACCACGTGACGGTCGCGCACATCCAGCTTCACATCTTTGATGTCGGGATGAGAGGCCTCGCGATTCTTACGCATCTGGTCCCAGCCTTTCGTAACCGATCCGTTGTAGTTGAAAAGAATCAGTGCGGGATTATTCCAGTACCCTCCGGTAACCATATCGACGTTCGCGCGCCTGATGCCTTCGATAATTTTGTCAAAGGCGCCAACCACTGTGGTTGAAGACGCGTTCGGTGTGGAGCTGGTCTTGGGTCTCTGCGTTCGTGTTTGACTTGTAGAACCCCCAGTCTCGCCCGACATAGTCACTTTCGGTGTCGGCGTAGGTTTGGACACCACCGTGCGAGTGCGCGTGGTTGAATTCGTGTTCTGATTGCTGTTCTGCGCGAGTGCCAGCGTGCTCGCGAATATGACTGAAATTATGGCTACAAATGATTTCATGCGCTTATTTACTCCTTAACTCTGCTATACGTCTCCCAACTCTTCCATCGCGTCGAACCACGGTACGCCGCTGCGGAGGCGGTTAGCCGATCGTTCGCGTCCCATGATCTCAAAGACTTCAAACATCGAAGGGCCCACCGCCTGTCCGGTCAACATTGTGCGCGCGGCATTAATGAAAAGACCAGCCTTGACGCCGAGTTCATCCGCGAATTGGCGCAGGGCGGTCTCAACGTTCGCTGCCGAGAAGGTTGCGACTTGCCCGAGCCGGACGGCGAGCGCCGGAAGCCATTCACGCAAGCGCGGCTCTTTCTTCAGATTCTTGCTGACGGCGGCCTCATCAAAATCGAAGTCGTCCGAAAAATAGGCGCGGCCTTGCGACGAAAAATCTTTCAGAGTAAAGAATCGCTGCCTAATAAGCTCGACCGTCTTCTCAAACCAGGCGCTTTCATCGTCGTCGTATTCTTCGCGCCAAAGTTTCGCTGAGCGCAGTTCGGTTTTCACCATCGGCAGCAACTCTTCGAGCGGCATCGTGCGAATGTATTCGGCGTTCATCCACAGCGCTTTGTCATCGGTCCAATGGCGCGGATCGTTTTCATGAAAGTTGAAAACTGAGTTCGCGCGCCCAATGCCTTCGAGTGAAAACCTTTCAATCATCTCTTCGCGGGTCATAATCTCCTGGCCATCCGGCGGAGACCAACCAAGCAGCGCGAGAAAATTGCGAAACGCTGCCGGCACAAACCCTCGATCGCGATACGTAGTCAGCGACACCACTTCGCCGTGCTTGCGTTTTGAAAGCTTCGCTTTGTTAGGCGCGAGGATGAGGGGCAGGTGCGCGAACTCCGGAACCTTAGCCCCAAACGCCTGGTAGAGCAGGATTTGTTTGTGAGTATTCGTCAGGTGATCCTGTCCGCGGATGACGTGGGTGATGCCCATCTCGATGTCATCCAGCACCACGGAAAGGTTGTAGAGCGGATGGCCGTCTGAGCGCAAAAGCACCAAATCCTCAATCTCGGAGTATCCGCGTTCCTGCTCGCCGTAAACGATGTCTGCGAAGCGCGACTGACCTTCGCGCGAGACTTTCAAACGAATGGCAAACGGTTCGCCCGCGCCGGCCCGGGCGTCTGATTCTGCTTGCGGCAGGTCGCGAAAAGGATTGCTGCGTTGGTCGATTCCTTCGGCCGCTTGCGCCCGCGCTCGTTCGGCTATCTCCTGCTTGACGGACCTGTCTTCGCGCGCTTCCTTGGGCGTGAAGTCGCGATAGGCTTTGCCTTCTTCAACTAACTGCCGGGCCGCCGCGCGATGCTTCTCGGCATTATCAGACTGAAAAACTAAATCTTCGTCGTAATCAAGCCCGAGCCATTCCAATCCTTCAATGATCGAGCGGGTTGATTCTTCGGTCGAGCGTTGCAAATCGGTGTCTTCGATGCGCAGCAGAAACTTGCCGCCCATCTTGCGCGCGAACAGCCAATTGAAGAGGGCCGAGCGCGCGGCGCCGATGTGCAGATAGCCGGTTGGTGATGGAGCAAAGCGAACGCGAACCATGAGAGCAGCGTATCATAAGATGTCGAAGAGCTGGCAGCGAGTTCAAATTCCGCTAATCGAAGAAACGAAGGACATAATATTATCAAGGGCATCTCGCGTCCGCGGGTGCATTCAGCGCCTGGTCCAGCGAAGACGAATCATCCAGCAGAATCCAATCAATGATCGAAAGCGGCAAACTGCCGTTCTTAATTAAGTCGTCGTGAAATTGGCTCAGGCGGAAGTCTTTACCCGCTTTCTCGCGATACTTACCGAGCAAGCGCATGATCTGCCATTTGCCGGTTATGTAAGTGATCTTTTGCGTCGGACTCGCGGCGGCGCCGGCGGCTTCACCTTCCGCGGCTTCGCGATCCAGCCCGCCGGCTTCCATAAAATATTTCACCGCCTGTTCGAACGTCCAGCGGCCCGTGTGCAGGTTCACGTCCACGCCGATGCGCGCCGAACGATAGCGCGCCAGACGAAGAATCTGTCCCTGCGAGGCGGAATTAAGCGGATAAAGGCCAGTGCGCATCAGCATCTCTTCGCCGTAAAGCGCCCAGCCTTCGATGAAGATGCCGTCCGAGTGCTGCCGGCGGATCTCGTCTTTCAAATGATTCGCGATCGAAAGTTGCAGGAAGTGTCCGGGGATTCCTTCGTGGCCGAGAATCGGGCGCGGATCTTCGATCGCCGCGCGAATGTAGAAGTTCTCACTTTTGGGATCGTAAGTCGGAATGAAATAGAAACCCGTCGGGTCCTGGTCGTAAACGCCCGGAGCATTCATGAAGCCGCCGGGACTTGTCGGCTTGAAGGCTTCGGGTAATTGACGAATTTCAAAGCGTCCGAGATAAGAAGGCAGCGTGACGAGCTGGTTCTCTTTGAGAAAGGCAATCATCTCGGCTTCGCGACTTTCATAAGCCTTCAAAAAGTCGTCCTGATCTTTTGGGATGATTTTGGCGCGCGCCGGATTCGGATCGGCAAGCGCTGGGTTGGGCAGCATCGATTCCATGGCGCGCGCGCGCGCGAGTTCCGTCTGGCCGAGCATCTCGACTTGCTTCGCGTCCAGCGGCAGAAGATAAACGTGCTTGAGCAGATAGTTGTAATTCGCTTCGCCCATTGGCGCGAATGGCGGCATCGAAGCGGCGCGCTTTTCCAGCCAATCGGCGTAGGAATGAATCACGTTTGTTGCCGCATCGCGGGCAGTCACGAGATCGTTCATTTCTTGCGGTGACAAATCCTTCGCCAGCGCCGTCATCATGCTGTCTTTGAGGAGACTATCGATCGAACGTGCGGAATCGATTGCCAACTGCGCATAAAGTTTCACCGGCTTTGTCAGATTTCGCTGGCCCTGTTCGATCAAGAAGGGCATAGCCTTCAAACGTGCGGTAGCAGAGAGCGCACGAGTGCGTGGCGTATCGTATTCCTTTTTCAGCAGCGAGAAGATCGCGTTCGAACATTCGTTGACATAAGTTTGCGGATCGCTGTGTTCGAAATCCATCACGCGATCGAAGAAGACGACACCTTCGAGCTGCGCGCGAAACAAAAGCCAATCGATGCGATCGTCTTTCTTCCACTTCGCGGTCGGCATCGCGTTGACCTGC
>QHXG01000771.1:0-1375 GCA_003222845.1 Acidobacteriota bacterium
CGAAAGTGATCCTGGAGCTCCGGATTCACAATCACAATCGCCTCTCCAATCAGGGCGCCATTCTTCGTACCGCCGATATAAAACACGTCGACGAGTTTTGCGACGGTTTCCGGACTAAGATCGCATGCCCGGGAAGCCAGCGCCGCGCCAAGTCGCGCTCCATCGAGATAAAGATGAAGGCCATGCTCCTTACACTTCTCGGAAAGGGCGGTTAGCTCGGCGCTAGTATAAACAGTCCCAAGCTCGGTGGATTGCGAGATGTACACGGCCCTGGGCACGACCATCTGATCGAAGTTGTGCATCTCGACCACTTCCTGGATTTCAGCCGGACGAACTTTTCCCTGGTGTCCCTTAACTGTATTAACTTTGTGCCCGGTTGCTTCTACGGCGCCGGCTTCATGTGTATTGATGTGGCCCGACTCCGCCGCGATCACTGACTCGTAGGGCTTCAAGATGGCTGATAAGACTGCCAGGTTTGCTTGCGTGCCGCTCGAGACAAAGTGCACTTCGGCTTGAGGACAGCCAAATCTCTCTCGAATGAATCCAGCCGCCTGGACCGCAAACGCGTCCATTACATATCCGGGTTCCTGCTGTAGATTGGTTCGCGCCAGGGCCTCCAAAATCGAGGGGTGCGCGCCTTCCGAGTAGTCGTCAAAGAAGAGGTATTTATAAGGCATCGCGTCATTATAGCAATCCGAGAAGACAAAGACTTCGGTTCCACAGTCGCCCGGTTGTTCATTTCACCGGAATAAGAATTCGCAGCCAATACCAGTTGAGGCGAACCTGGCTCACATAGTATTTCCCCGTGTGATTTGTTGATTGAAAATCGCACAAATCGCAAGCCTGACCCCGGTTTGGGTTTCTTTTCGATAAAGCGTTCGGCGTCAACCGCGCTTTCAACACGGAGGTCTTCGTCGCGGCGCCACATGCGGTCGCGATGGAGTTCGATCTGTTCGGGGAGAGGCGGAGTCCGATGCATCGGGATTTGGTTAAGGGCGGCGGGGTCAGCATAAGGGAACTTCTGGTTGGATAGCACGCTCGAGAATCGCAGGCTTGACCCCAGTTTAGTTCTTGAACAAGTGGGATCTAATGCTGACGCTTGAAAGTGTACCTCCGCCACTTCAGTGCGATGATGCCATCGTTGCTTGACTCGAAAGTAATGAAGTTGCCGTAGAAACTTCCTCCATCCACGTGAAAGACGTTATCTCCAAAGGGTTCCAGAGGAATCTCCTTCATATAGACGACTGAATCGGGCCGTCGTTCGGGTACGGTGAGAACTAACTTTTGGTTCACGATGCTAACGTCGAATTCGCTGAAGGTCACAGTGCGGATGGCGTTCGGGTCGCTGAGAACGTATCGCCCAGTATATTTCTGC
>QHXG01000771.1:1434-3860 GCA_003222845.1 Acidobacteriota bacterium
AGCAGAAAAGGCCTCGTAGAAGGGCGCACCTCCGGTATTCATCAACACGACCAGGCCAGCTTTCGGAGGTAGTTAATAATAACAATGCTTGTGAAGCCTCGTGTGCCTCCAGGCTTGTAATCAAGCTGCTCTCCACTGGTTACTACAAGTGTCCAGCCGATGCCAGATCCCACTCGCCAAAGTTCCAGAGTCTTTCCTTCTGCGTCCTTCCTAAGGTCCGTGCTTACCGCTACAGGGATTGTCATCTCTCCAAGAGAATAACTGCCCAAAACTTGTTTGCCGCCAGCCGGGCCTTCACGAAAGCCTTGCTGTCGAACCGGGGCCAGCCGCTGCCCCGTAGCGGCATCCTCAACATCCAACGCCGCGAAGCGAAGATCCTGACCTTCGTTCCAGTTGGTGACGTAGAGACTCATAGGCGAGGTGCTGTACACATTTCTTACTCCACTCACTCATATCTGAGCGCAATCATTGGATCAACCTTGGTCGCGCGTCTGGCTGGAATGTAGCAAGCCAGCAACGCGACCACCGTTAGCAGCAGCGACACACCGACAAAAATCAGTGGATCGGTGGGAGACACGCCGTACAACAAACGTCTCATCACGCGCGTGGCCGCAAATGCTCCAGCCAACCCTAAGCCGGCTCCGATGAGAGCGAGTATCATGCCTTGCGTGATGATCATACGCAGCACATCTCTCGTTTGCGCGCCCAGCGCGAGGCGAATACCGATCTCGTGTGTGCGTTGCGCGACCGAGTAGGCGATCACCCCGTAGATTCCGATTGATGCGAGCAATAAAGCGAACATGGAGAAGACGCCAAAGAGCAGCATGACGAGACGTGTTTTGGCGACGGACGCGGAGAATACATCGTCCATCGTCTTGATGTCGTAAGCAGGTTGGTTCTTATCAATCGAGAGTATCGCGCCGCGCACTGGTGACGTCAGCGCCTCCGGCTTACCTTTGGTTCGCACCGCGAGCGACATTACTCCCCACCCCGCGTCTTGAGCATGAGGTACATAGATTTGATAGCCCGTTTCCTCGTCGAGCCTACTGATTTTCACGTCGCTGACAACGCCGACAATCTCGCGCGGGAACTTCTCGTCGGGCCATACGGTGATCCGCTTGCCAATCGGGTCTTCGCCAGCAAAGATACGGCGCGCGATACTCTCGTTGACGACGACGACGGGCGGAGTCTCCGCCGTGTCACCGTCGGTGAACGAGCGCCCGGTTTTGACGGGAATGCGCATTGTCTTGAAGTAGTCGGGCGTCAGGACGAAATAATCTGTCTGTAAGGCTTCCTCGGGGGCGAGCGGGCGTCCTTCGCGGACGAATGAGCGACCGGCAGTGGAATTACTTCCGCCGAGCGGAAGTGACAGCGCCGCACCAGCGGCTTCGACGCCGGGCAGAGCGCTAACGCGCTGTGTCAACTCACGAAAGAAAGTCGCTGACTGCTGCGGCTCCGGATAACGCTTGCCAGGTAAGGCGACGCGCATCGTCAAAACATTTTCCGGATCAAAGCCCGGATTCACATCGCGGAGCAACACGAAGCTTTCAATTAACAGTCCTGCGCCGATGAGCAGCAGCAAAGACAAGGCTATTTCTGTGACAACCAATACCGCCCGCACGCGGTTGCGCCCAGGCCCTTCAGACCCACTGCGGCCGCCTTCCTTCAGCACATCATTGAGATCGGTCTTTGAGGCGTGGAGCGCCGGAGCTAAACCGAAAAACAGACCGACCAGACCAACCACTCCCACGGTGAAGGCGAGCACGCGCGCGTCCAAACCGACTTGGTCCAACCGCGGAACGTCCGCCGGACCGACCGCGATCAACAATTTAATCAACAAAAAACTGAGGGCTAACCCGACCGCGCCACCTGCAACAGCCAGCAACAAACTCTCGGTCAAAAGTTGACGGATGATGCGCCATTGACCAGCTCCGAGCGCGGTGCGTACCGCAATTTCCCTGCGCCGTGCCGACGCGTGTGCGAAAAGCAAGTTCGCGATATTCGCGCAGGCAATCAACAGCACGAAACCGACCCCGCCGAGCAACAATAGCAGCGATGTGCGAACGTCTCTCGTCGTCCAGGCTTGTAAACCCCATAACCGTGCCGACCATCCGTAGTTCGTCTCCGGGTACTGCTGCTGCAGTCGAGCGCTGATGGTATCGATCTGCGACTGCGCTCCAGCGATCGTAGCCGTTGGCTTGAGCCGCGCTATTATTACTCTCACGTAACGGTTGTCGCGCCGCTCTTTCGGATTTGGGTACAGCATAATCCATACTTGAGTCTTCGTCGGGTAATCGAATCCGGCAGGCATCACGCCGACGACGATGCAGCGTGTGCCGCCCAACGTGATCCGGCTTCCGAGGATGTTCGGATTCGCGCCGAAGCGACGCTGCCATAGTCCATAACTCAACACGGCGACTACCTCA
>QHXG01000261.1:0-8426 GCA_003222845.1 Acidobacteriota bacterium
TATTGAACGATTCTCCCAAGCTTCATAGGATTGGTAAGGTTGGGGTGCACGTCCCAATCTCCTACGACCTTTCTGATCAAGCATTGCACTTAATAGACCAGAATGTGAACGCTGGTTCCCACACTCTGGAGACAGGCGCGGGTATCAGCACAATTCTTTTCGCTATCAAAGATGCCCACCACACCTGCATAGTTCCTGACGGTGATCTTGCCGACCGAATCAGGGAGTACTGTCAACAGAGAAGCATTTCTGTTGAGAGGATCAATTTTCACATAGGGAAATCTGAGAACATTCTGCCAGGATTGACTACCGGCCAGTTGGATTTAGTTTTAATCGATGGGCAGCATGCTTTTCCAGCGCCTTTTATAGATTGGTATTATACCGCCCGTAAGTTGAAGGTGGGCGGAATGCTTCTCATCGACGATATTCAACTGTGGACGGGACACATCCTAAAAGAGTTTCTCACCGAAGAGCCCGAGTGGAGCTTTATGAGTGATCTCTCAGGAAGGACTGCCGCGTTCGTAAAAGAGAAAGACTATAGCCAAGAGAAATGGTGGGGCCAACAACCCTACGTCGTGCGAAAGAGCAGAAGGTTGATTAGACTTTCAGAATTTCGGCAAGCGGCTGCAATGCTGGCCCGAGGGAAACTTGGACCTTTGACCGGTAAGATTAAGGCCCGGATAAAAGGTGAACAGTAAGAAAGAAGTCTCCCTCTCCCTCTGGGAGAGGGCCGGGGTGAGGGCCTAAGTTTCGGAGGAACATTTTCCATTTCTCATAATTTCTCATTTGACATTTTTCATCTGGTCATTTGAAACATTTCGGGACGGCGACAATCGATAGTGCGGCTAAGGTTGATGAGTCAAGCAGCACAAAATGCAAATGGCAAATGTCAAATGGTCCCCTCTCTGCTACGCTCCATCTGTGCTATGCCCTCACCTCGACCCTCTCACAAAGGGAGAGGGACTTAACCTACAAACTCTTGGCGCAATGTAGAGAGAGAAGTTGCCCGCAGGATCGACTGGAATAGACTATGAAAAGCTCGCGCGCTGTCAGCCGCAAAGCTGCTAAGCGAAAACCCGCCCAAGTCAAACGATTAGACCAAAGTTTCATTTCTTTTCTCTCGGCGGACGCCCAACTCATCGCAGTCGTCTCGCTGGTAGCAATCGTTTTCCTTTGCTATGTGAATAGCCTGGGAAATGAGTTTGTATTTGACGACTTCCTCCTGGTGCTCGCCAATAAGCGGATACGAAGCATAAACCTTGGCCTCCTTTTGAATTCGTACCGTCCAATTAGAGATATCTCTTACGCCATAGATTACGCGTTATGGGGTGAACGCCCATTTGGCTATCACCTAACGAACCTCGTCATTCACGCCGCGAATCTGCTCCTGGTTTTTGCCTTAATCCGCAGGTTCACTGAAAGCCTGGTAACCGCCACGCTCGCGGCGTTGATTTTCGCGGTCCATCCGATTCAGACCGATGCGGTCACGTATATATCGGGCCGGCGAGACCTTCTCTTTACCTTCTTCTATCTCCTGGCTTTTCATAGCTACCTCACATATTACCGGAAGCGTTGGTCCCTACAGGCCTTGGTCTATTTCGTTTTGTTCTTTTTGCTATGGGCACTTAGCTTGCTGTCAAAAGAAATGGCTGCCAGCCTGCCAATTCTGATCTTCGTCTGGCACTACTGTGACGCCTGGGAAGAAGAAAAAAGATCTTGGTGGCGTCAGGCAGTACACACTGCCGGAAAGGCTTTCCAACGCGAGCAGTGGCTGTACGTTTCGCTTTGGCTGATTGGTATCGCATTCACGGTGTACTGGGTTTTCATTAAAGGCGCTTCACAACGCGTCACGGCTGGGAAAATAAACTATTGGGGCGGGAGCTTCTACACGAATTTTCTAACTGTGATGCGCGTGCATGCGTGGTATTTGAAGCAACTGGTTTACCCAACTCCGATCGCCCAGTACCTCGGCTCACTCGAAATCTCTCGCTCGATATTTGATTGGCGGGTAGTGTGGTCAATGGCGGTCGTTGGCGGGGCGCTGGGTGGCGGCTTCTTATTGCTGAAGCGCGACAAGTTGATGGCCTTTGCGGTTCTGTCTTACTTCGTAATTCTCTTGCCGGTTAGCCAAATCATTCCGCATCACGAGTTACTCGCCGACCACTACTTGTATCTGCCGATGATGAGCTTCGGATTGTTCGTTGCCTTGTTGGCCAAAAGAATCAGCCAAAGCAGCATGATCGACAAAAGAGCGCCGTATTTTGTGGCCGCCGCGGCCGTCATAATTCTTGCCGCGATGACCGTAATTCAGAATCGAACCTGGAGAGATGAACGAACTTTATGGACTGCGAATTACCAGGCCGTGCCAAATTCGCCCCGCGCGGCTCTGAACCTCGGCAATACTTACCAAGAGACCGAGCCCGAAAGAGCGAAGCAGTTATTCGAACGGGCGCTGGAACTGGATCCGACTCCAGACATCAAAGAGAAACTGTATGATCGTCTGGCGGTGATTTTGATAGATGAAAAGAAATTTGACGAAGCAGAGTTTTTTGTTTCGGATGTCTTACGCAGAGACCCGAAAGATTTTTTTGGAAATCTCTGGTCGACACAGATACATCTCGCCAGAAAAGAGTGCGATCAGGCCCGGACCACCCTCCATTTAGCACAACCAGCAGCGATCTATCCTCGCGAGGTTCAACTCTCCGAAGAAATCAGGCGGCAACTGGAACAGCAGTGCGGCCCGTGAAGTAATGTCTACCGGACCGCTATCAAGCAGCGCGCTGAAGGGACGAAACCGCGTTGCGGTTGATAAGCCGCTAAGATCCAAGCGGCACTTTTGATTACTACCCTGCGGGCCCGGCTTGATTTTGTAGGTGATGATGAACTAGGTTCTTGAGGAAGGGCCTCAAGAGACCATGTGTGGCATTGCAGGAATAGTTAACAAAGACGGCGCTCCGGTTGATCGCGAGTTGCTCGCGCGCATGAATGAGGCCATTCGTCATCGCGGTCCGGACGATGACGGTTTCTATTTCGGCGATGGCGTGGGATTGGCGATGCGACGGCTCGCGATCATCGATCTCGCGCACGGACAACAGCCGATTCATAATCAAGACCGCACGGCATGGATTGTTTTCAACGGCGAGATCTACAACTATCGCGAGCTGCGCGAAGAACTCGAAAAGCTCGGCCACAAGCTCTATACCAACAGCGATACTGAAGCTATCGTTCACGCCTACGACCAGTGGGGAACCGATTGTCCAAAGTACTTGCGCGGGATGTTTGCGTTTGCGATTTGGGATGAACGCACCAAATCGCTTTTCCTGGCGCGCGATCGCGTGGGAAAGAAGCCGTTGTTGTACGCCCAGTTCGACGGACAATTGGTCTTCGGTTCCGAGTTCAATGCCTTGCTGCAACACCCGGGCGTCAGTCGCGACGTCGATTACGAAGCGATTCATTATTATCTGTCGTTCATCTGCGTTCCTGCTCCGCTCACGGCTTATCGCGCGATTAGAAAGCTGGAGCCCGGTCATTCGCTGCGGTGGCGAAATGGCGAAGTTAAGACTGAGCGATATTGGCAACTCGACTTTTCGCAGAAGCTAAACATCAGCGAACAGGAAGCAGGGGAGCGGGTGGTCGATTTGCTGCGCGAGGCCGTGCGTATTCGCCTGATGTCGGAAGTTCCTTTGGGCGCTTTTCTTTCCGGCGGCATCGATTCCAGCGCCGTGGTTGCGTTGATGGCCCAGGAATCTTCCGATCGAGTAAAGACTTTTTCAATCGGTTTTGAGGAGCAGGATTTCAGCGAGCTGCATCACGCCCGCCGGCTGGCGGAACACGTAGGGGCTGATCATCACGAGTTCATCGTGCGACCAGACGCGATGGAGGTTTTGCCGACGCTGGTCGAGCATTACGGAGAACCGTTCGCAGACTCGTCGGCGATTCCCAGTTACTACGTGTCGCGCGAGACGCGTCGTTATGTAACGGTCGCGCTAAATGGCGACGGCGGCGATGAATGCTTTGCGGGCTATCAGCGTTATGCGGGAATGAACCTCGCTCAGAGTTATGCAAATCTTCCCGGCGCGATTCGCGACGGGGTGATCGCCAGGGTCGTCGGGGCGGTTCCAGGATTCGAAGCGCGACAGAATCCACTGCGGAAGGCGAAGCGTTTTGTCGCGGCGGCATCGCTGCCTCCCGCTGAGCGTTATCTGCGCTGGATAAGCACCTTCACAGACGAAGCCAAGCAGAGCCTGTACTCAAGAGATTTCCTGAATGAGACTGCGAACTTCCGCACGATCGGAATTATCGAACCGTGGTTTGCGAAAGCGAATGGCGCGGGCATCGTCGACGCGGCGCTCCTGACTGACACGATGACTTATCTGCCTAACGATCTGTTGGTGAAGATGGACATCGCCAGCATGACGGTCTCTTTGGAAGCGCGTTCGCCGTTTCTCGATCATCACTTGATGGAATTCGCGGCCAGCCTGCCGGAGAAATTCAAGCTGCGGCGGCTAACGACGAAGTATCTGCTCAAGCGCGTGCTGAAGAAACTCGTACCCGAGAAAAATCTAACACGCAGCAAGATGGGATTCGGAGTACCGATAAATCATTGGTTCCGCGGCGCGATGCGGCCGTTTCTGCGCGAGACCTTGCTCTCTGACAAAGCACTCGGACGTGGTTTGTTCAAGCCGGAGTCGCTTCGCCGCCTGATCGATGAACATGTCGAGGGGCGGAGCGCGCATGAACATAGGCTGTGGTCGCTCTTGATGCTCGAGCTGTGGTTCCAGCGGTTTATTGATTAGATTGGGACTTGGGTCTTTGGACTTAGGTCTTTGGTCTTGGGTCTTTGGTCTTTGTTCAGATAAGCATAACCCTGCGTCGTACTTCAAAGACCAAAGACCCAAACCCAAAGACCAATTCCCGGAGGTAATCGAGTGAAAGGCGTCGTTCTCGCAGGAGGTTTAGGCTCGCGTCTCAGGCCGTTGACCGCGGTGACAAACAAACATCTGCTTCCGGTTTTCAACCAGCCGATGATCTATTATCCGATTCAGACGTTGGTCAACGCCGGCATCACAGACATCATGATCGTCACCGGCGGCAATTCAGCGGGGGACTTTCTAAAGCTGCTGGGAAACGGAAAAGCATTTGGATTAAAACACCTCAACTATACTTACCAGGAAGGCGAGGGTGGCATTGCTGCGGCGTTGTCGCTGGTAGAACACTTCGCCGGGGATGACGCGATTTGCGTCGTATTGGGCGACAATATCATTGAAGGAAACATCCGCGCCGCCGCGGATTCATATCGTGAACAACGCAGCGGCGCAAAGATTCTTTTGAAGCGGGTTTCGGACCCGCAACGCTTCGGCGTACCCGAACTTAATGGTAAACATGTCTTGCGCATCGAAGAGAAACCTGCCCAACCAAAATCCGACTACGCCGTGATTGGAATCTACATGTACGACGCGCGCGTCTTTGAAATCATTCGGGCCCTGAAACCGTCAGGCCGCGGCGAACTGGAAATCACGGACGTAAACAATGCCTACATCGAACGCGGCGAGATGACGTGGGATGAACTTGCCGGCTGGTGGAGCGACGCGGGCACATTTGAAAGCTTGCTTTACGCGTCCAATCTCGTCGCCGAGACGGGCGCGAATAAACTGGAGACGGAACATGCCGCAGAAGCCGGCGCCAATGCCTGAAAGTTTTCAGCCCGGTGAAATCCAGGACGTCGTCGTCCGCGATCTGCGTAAGTTCAACGACCGACGTGGCTGGTTATGCGAGCTTTTTCGTAATGACGAAGTCGCTTCCGATTTCCTTCCCGCCATGACCTACATTTCTTCGACCAATGCCGGGATCACGCGCGGGCCACACGAGCATGTCGACCAGGCCGATCTTTTCTGCTTTATCGGGCCTTCCAATTTTAAGCTTCGCATGTGGGACAATCGGCCAGGCTCGCCAACGTTCAGGAGAGTTATGACCCTCGTGGTGGGCGCTGATAATCCCAAGGCTGTCATCGTGCCGAAAGGCGTCGTGCATGCTTATCAGAATATCGGCGACGCCGACGGCATCGTGATCAATTGCCCAAATCGGCTCTACGCGGGCGAGGGACGCCGCGAACCCGTGGACGAGATTCGACACGAAGACGACGCCGATACCATATTTAGGATGGACTACTGATTGATTCATTGCCGATTTTCGATTGCCAATTGCCGATTGATGCTCTGGCTGCGTAAACTTCTTCAACAACTGCGTTCACGACAATCTATCTGGAATTCCAAACAAATTGGCAATTGGCAATCGAAAATCGGAAATGACAAAGGTTCTCCGCATCATCGCTCGCCTCAATGTGGGTGGACCCGCGCGTCATGTGGTTTGGCTTTCGCAAGGATTAAAGGGCGCCGGCTACGAGACTTTGTTGGTCGCGGGCGTCGTGCCACCAGGCGAAGATGACATGAGCTATATCGCCGCGGAAGCCGGCGTCACCCCCTTCGTGGTGCCGCAGATGAGCCGCGAAGTCTCGCCGAAGGATGCGCTCACCATCTGGAAACTCTTTCGCTTGATGTTGCGCGAACGGCCCGCCATCGTTCACACCCACACGGCGAAAGCGGGCACTGTCGGGCGAGTCGCTGGCTTGCTCTATCGCTGGGTGACGCTTTCAGTATTGTTCGGAAGACCTCGCCGATGTCATTTCGTGCACACATATCATGGCCACGTCTTCCACAGTTATTATGGCCCGCTTAAGACGCGACTGTTTCTGGTGATCGAGAAGTTTCTGGCGCGCGTCGTAACCGATCGAATTGTCGTGGTAAGCCATCAGCAGCGTCGGGAGATTAACGAAACCTTTCGCGTCGGAACACCGGAACAGTTCGCTGTGATCCCACTCGGCATCGACGTGAGCGTGTACGCAGAATGGGAAAAACGTCGCCCGATCGCCCGCGCAGAACTGAAGGCTAATGAAAACGATGTTTTGATTGGGATTGTTGGACGACTCACGGAAATCAAGAATCATAAATTATTTTTGGAAGCCGCCGCGCGATTGCAGAAGCTCACTACCTCAAGCGTGCGCTTTATGATCATCGGCGACGGCAATCTTCGAAACGAACTCGAAGCCCAAGCGAAATCGCTCGGACTGCATGATAGCGTTTGGTTTCTTGGCACGCGCAAGGATCCGGAAAACTTCTATCCGGCGCTCGATATTGTGGCGCTGACCAGCCTGAACGAGGGCACGCCGTTGACCTTAATCGAAGCGATGGCTAACGCGCGTCCGGTGGTCGCCACGGCGGTTGGCGGCGTGGTCGATCTGCTGGGACAGCCACGACACAAAGCCGATGGATACACACTCTGCGAACGGGGTATTTCAGTTCGCAGCGGCGACGCTGAAGGTTTTGCCCAGGCACTGGCACATTTGATCGAAGACGAAGGGCTGCGGCGCGATCTTGGCAGGCGCGGTCTTGATTTCGTTACGCAACACTATGCCAAAGAACGTCTGCTCGCGGATGTGTCAGAGCTTTATGCTCAGCTCGTGGATCCGGTCTCCCTGAAGGCGAAGGCGACGGCACCATCGTCGAAAGAAATGTCTAACCGAGGAATAGTGCCACACTAATATGAAGGACTTCTCAGTGTGAGAGTACGACTAAATGGTGGAAAAACCGAGGAGAATGATAGACTACCAGTCGTGGCGACCCGAAAAAACTCCAACAGTAATAACCATCTTGAAGAAGCCATGGCGCTGCTTATTCGCAACCAGGCGGCTTTTGTCGAGCAGATCGCGATGACCGATCGTGAGCGTACAGAACAAAAACAAGAGCTCGAAGCATTTAGGCAAGAGACAAGAGAACGGCTCTCGCACATTGAGTCAGCTCTAGTTGAGTTGCCAAAGCAGCTTAAGAAAGAGCTTCTCCAGGAAATCCAGAAGCAATTGCTGCAATTACCAAAAGCCATCAAGAAAGAGATCGGCTTCAAAGCCCGGCCGTGATCTCTGCCAATTCCAACCTTTGAAGGAAACCATCGATTGCGAGTTCTAATCACAGGCGGCGCGGGCTTCATTGGCTCGCATCTTTCCGACGCGTATCTGCAGCGCGGCGATGAAGTTTTTATCATCGACGATCTTTCCACGGGCAGCTTTGAAAACATTCGCCACCTGAAAGAGCATCCACGCTTCCATTACACGATCGAGAACGTGCACAACCAGCCGGTCACTGCCGAATTGGTCGATCAGTGCGACGTCATCTTTCATCTCGCCGCCGCAGTCGGAGTCAAACTGATTGTTGAAAGTCCGGTGCGCACGATCGAGACAAACGTACACGGAACTGAAGTGGTTCTCTCGCTCGCGAATAAGAAAAAGAAGAAAGTCTTGATTGCTTCGACCTCCGAAGTTTATGGGCTGAGCACGGAAGTTCCCTTTCGCGAAGACGGCAACCTGGTGATGGGCG
>QHXG01000261.1:8502-9340 GCA_003222845.1 Acidobacteriota bacterium
GCGCGAGAAGAAATTGCCGACCATCGTCGTGCGCCTCTTCAACACCGTGGGTCCACGCCAAACCGGACAATACGGCATGGTGATTCCAACCTTCGTCAAACAAGCACTCTCCGGCCGGCCTATCACCGTCTTCGGCGATGGTAAACAATCGCGATGCTTCGGTTACGTCGGCGACGTGATCGGCGCATTGATGAAGTTGATGAATGACGAAAGCGCCGTGGGTGAGGTTTTCAATATCGGCTCGAACCAGGAGATCTCGATCATGGATCTCGCCAGGAAAGTTAAGGAGTTGACCAACTCCGAATCTGAAATCGTTCTGGTTCCTTACGATGAAGCTTACGAAGAAGGCTTCGAAGACATGCCGCGCCGCATTCCCGATATCTCGAAGGTCAACGCGCAAGTTGGCTTCCAACCGGAGATGAGTTTGGAAGGAATTCTAAAATCAGTGATCGACTTTCACAGCGGCCAGCAGGCGCCGGTTAAGACGACCGCAGCCTGAGTTAGGAGAGTCTCCGCCTTCAAGGGCTGTTCAAGTCTACTTTCCACAGACATGATTCGAACCAATTCCTAGCCTGCGGAGCAGGCGTTAGCATAAAGCCTGGGGCGTGAGCCCCAGGAACGGGCGCAAATAAATCCGTTAGCCCGTGGAACGGGCGGCAGCCGATGATCACAAATAACGATCATCGTATTCGATCCCATTCGCCTTTAAGAATTGAATGAACTCATCGCGAAAGGAAATCCTCTTGTGATGTTCCTCCTGATGAGCGATGTACAGACGCACTTCTTCGACATTAGACTGACTCACAGTAAACGCGCCGTATCCACGCTGCCACGAGAA
>QHXG01000262.1 GCA_003222845.1 Acidobacteriota bacterium
TTTCTTATCACTTCCTCACCGCTTTAGCTTGGCGCGTGACTGTTCTTTGACAAATTGAGTTCTCGCCTGGGGCGGGTGCGCGGCCTGTCATTACACGTGCTTAACCCTCAAAGAACGCGACAACGAAACCGGACTCGATTACTTCCTGGCACGTTACTACTCATCAACACAAGGGCGCTTCACGTCGCCTGATGAGTTTGCGCCTCAGACAATCCGACATTCTACGCGGACATAGCCGACCCCCAGTCTCTCAACAAGTACCAATACGCCTACAACAATCCGTTGCGTTTCGTGGATCCGGATGGACACCAAGGAACGGAGCTAATCGGGTCAACAGGGTCAACAAAAAGGGGTCAGGCCTGCGATTTGCGATTCTGGGATTCCTATCAAAGCTTCAATCTCAACCGCGATCAAATCGATTCGAGTTCAGTGGGCCACTCGCTTAATTGATTAAGCCGCTCTCGTTTTGGTGGCCTTCGTTCTGACGTGGTCATCGCGCGCCAATTCCTGAACGTGCAAGTGCCGACCCTGAACGCGAGCCAGACAATCGTTTAGCTTGCGCGCCAACTCGGCCACGTGCGGTTCCTTGATGATATTGAAATGATTTCCCGGAATCTCGTGCACTTCGATCCCGCCGGTCGCCAGCACCTTCCATCCATCGACCACGTCATAGGCGCGCAGGTCGCCGCTGGCCCAAAACAGCGTGACTTTGCCATCGTAAATCTGGGGAACGTAATTGCGCACGGCTAATGAATTGAATTCAGCGACGTCGCGCAAGAGGGGCGGCAGGTCGCGGTTGAGATTTCGATACAGCCGGTGGACTCTGCGCCAGACGAAGCTCTTCATTTTGCGTGGGGCATAACGCGCTTTACCTCCGAGATACAAAATCTTCTCGCCAAACTTCAGCCGGCGCAGATTTCTGAAGTGGCTCTCGATTCTGTTTGCCGCCCGGCCAAAGTTGGTTTCCGGTTGCGCGACCGCGGGCAGGAGCCTGGCATAGCCGGCCGGATAAGCATCGAGTAGCGCGAGCAATCCGACGCTATCGCCTTGCGCTCGCAACTGGCAAGCCATCTCGAAAGCAATGATCCCGCCAAGCGATCGTCCGCCGATGAAGTAAGGACCGCGAGGCTGTACCTGGCGCATCTCTCTTATGTAATGCGCAGCCATTTCTTTAAGACTCGTGTGCAGAGTCTGTTTGCCATTCAGGCCCTGCGACTGTAAGCCATAGAACGGCTGATTCAATCCCAGGCGCCATGCCAGGTCATAGAACTCGAGCACGTTGCCGCCCAGTCCATGCACACAGAAGAACGGCGGAGCGTCGCCTTTGGGTTGAATCGGCACCAACGAAGTCCATTGATGAGTTGATTCTCCTTCCAGAATGGCCGCGAGCTCCGCGATAGTCGGCGCTTCAAACAGCGTCGCCAGCGGCAAGCGATGGCCCAGGCGGTTTTCGATTTGCGCAAACAATCGCACGGCCATCAGCGAGTGGCCGCCGTGTTCGAAGAAGTTGTCGTGAATGCCGGTGTTGACTCCTAAGATATCGGTCCAGATTGGGACCAGCAGTTTTTCAACCGAAGTTTGGGGCGCCGCGGTTTTTGCGGGCTCGCGCTTGAGATTTGTCGGAGCAGGAAGTGCAAGACGATTTACTTTGCCGCTGGCGGTCAACGGCAGTTCATCAAGTGTCACGAACGCCGCAGGCAACATGTACTCCGGCAATTTTTGCTTCAGAAAGTTGCGCAGATCGGCTTCATTCGGTGACTGACTTGCTTGCGGCGCCAGGTACGCGACAAGTTGCTTGTCTCGGCCATCGATTTCTCTGGCGACAACTACACTTTCGCGCACTTGAGGATGACGAGAGAGGATCGACTCAATTTCGCCCAGTTCGACACGAAAGCCGCGAATTTTGATTTGAAAATCTTTGCGGCCTTCGAAGCGAATGCTACCGTCGGCGAGGCGACGGCCGAGATCTCCGGTGCGATAGATGCGATCAGAGTTTGCACCCTCCCTGACGGTCGGGTTTCCGCCACTAAATGCTGCGTCGGTGGCTTCCGGATTTCGCCAGTAGCCCAGGGCGATATGTTGAGACTTGATCGCGATCTCGCCTTGAATCTCCACCGGCTTGCCCTGATCGCTAAGCAGAAGAACTTCGGTGTCTTCAACTGGGAATCCCACGGGGACGCTTTCACCGGAGATGGCTGTGCCCTGGTCGATAAAGTGTTGCAGAGCGACAGTTGCTTCGGTCGGGCCAAGGCCGTTAACCAAAATGCATTCGTCAGAGAAATGCTTCCGATACGACTCAATGTCCTGGCGGTTAACTTCTTCGCCGCCTAGAACGATCAGGCGGAGACGGGGCAATTTTGGAGTGCGCCGGCAGAGCGCAGCGGCGACGGCGCTTTGGACATTATGGCTTTGTGATCCAGAGAGCATCGAACTATCGAAAGCGCCGTCGCCGCTACGCTCTGCCGGCGCACTCCAAAGCCTATCGATGAAATAGCGATAGACAGTCGGCGTGGAATGATAGATGGTGATCCGCTCGTCGTTGATCTGTTCAGCCAGGTTGGCGAAACCATCGTGCCTGACATCGATTGGATAGAGCGCGGCGCCATTCAGCAGCGCGCCATAGATATCCATCACGGAGGCGTCGAAGCAGTATGAAGAAAGCAGCGTCAGGCGATCTTCAGGGCTGATGCGCAGGTTGTTGGTATAGATTCGAATGAAGTGCAGCACGTTGCGATGGTTCTGCATCACGCCTTTCGGCTCGCCGGTTGACCCCGAAGTGTAAAGAATGTAAGCCAGGCGGTCTGGTCCGGGCCCGGGCAGATCGATTTCGCGATCGACTGCGCCGAGCCGATCGATATTGATTAGAGGCACGCCTGAAGTAGCCAGACGTTGAGCGGCGGTTAGGTTTCGATCATTTGTCAGCAGCGCGCCAGCTTGCGCATGTTCGAGAATCCACGACAGTCTCTCTGGCGGATACTTGGGATCGAGGGGCACATAAGTCTTGCCAGCCTTCAACGCGCCCAGCATAGCGGCAATCATGGGCGCATCGTGTTCGAAGAACAGTGCCACGTGTTCTACTTCAGGGCTCAAACACGCGAGCGCACGCCCGATCCGATTGGCGATGCCGTCTAATTCCGTATAAGTCCAATGGTAATGCTTGCTCTTGATGGCCGTGTTCGCAGGATGTTTTCTAACTTGTTGCTCGAATCGACTCGCGATTGATTGCTCGATCTCACTTCGCTCGAAACGCACGAAGTCTGTCCGATAAGCTTCGGCTTGACGCCCTGTTCGAGTATCCCCAGTGTGCCAAGTGTTTGCAGGTGCATCCGGAGATTGCGATTCCTTCTCATTCACACCCTGCTTTAGCTGGATGGCAGCCGACCTCCATTGCCCATTAATTAACCGTTTTAACGGTTTCGACGGCGCGACGAAACCGTTAAAACCGTTATCTGTGTGGATTGTCTTTCGCCCACACCCAGCTAAAGCAAGTTGTGAATGAGAACCAACTACAAATTCCTCGAGCGTCAAATCTAAGATCGCTGTTTCGGGATTTGCGACAATGCTGTCAAGCAGGCTTTCGAAATGCGCGAGCATCCGCACGATGAAGGCTTCGTCAAACAAATCGACGTTGTAGACCATCGCCAGTTTGAGCTTACGTTCATCGATGCCTGCATAGAACGTCAGGTCGAATTTCGAAAAGTTTTCTTCCGACTGCGACCACGCCTCTATAAAAGAAATTTTCTCGTTCGCGCCCGGAAGACTGATCTCTTCCGTGAAATTGAAGAGATTGAAGTACACTTGAAAAATTGGTGTGCGGCTCAAATCTCTCGGCGGTCTAAGCTCTTCAATCAGTTTCTCGAAAGGCACGTCCTGGTTCGCAAATGCTTCCAGGGCCGTCTGTCGCACCCGCGCGAGGGCTTCGCGGAAAGTCGGATTGCCGCAGAGGTCTGTGCGCAAAGCGAGATTATTTAGAAAGAATCCAATCAGGTTTTCGGTTTCCGTGAGCGCGCGAGCCCCTATCGGCGCGCCGACGATGATGTCTTCCTGTCCAGCGTAACGATTGAGCAGAACCTTGAAGGCCGCGAGCAGAGTCATAAACAACGTGGCCCCTTCGCGACGGCAAAGCTCGTTGAGGGCTGCGGACTGCGCTTCCGTCAGCACCAGCCACTGGCGCGCTCCGTTGAATGTCTGCACGCTTGGCCGCGGCCGATCCGTCGGCAAATCAAGCGCCGGCAGCTCTCCGCCCAACTTTTCTTTCCAGTAAGAGATCTGTTTCTGAGTCACCTCTCCAGCAAGCCAATCTCTCTGCCACGCCGCATAGTCGGAATACTGAATTGGCAACGCGGCCAGTGGCGACGGCTCGCCGCGCGAGAACGCCTCGTAAAGCCGCGATAGCTCGTTAAAGAAGAGCACCATCGACCAGCCGTCGCTTGCGATATGGTGCATCGTGAGCAAAAAGATGTGATCGGATTCCGCCAGACGCACTAAGGTCGTGCGCAGCAAAGGACCATTGGCGAGATCAAATGGACGAAGTGTTTCGTCATTGACGATTGTGCGCGCGCGCGTTTCGCGTTCAGCTTCAGGAAAGGCAGTAAGGTCGATCAGTACCAGGTCAACTTCGGTTGCCGATAAGACCACCGGCGCGGGCTCGCCGTTTCTGGTCGGAAAGATTGTGCGCAGAACTTCGTGGCGGCGAACTATCTCTTCGATGCTTCGTTTCAAAGCCGCCAGGTCCACCGGCGCCGTCAGACGCGCAGCCAGCGGAATGTTGAAAGCGGCGGAACCTGGATTCAGTTGATCGAGAAACCACAGCCGCTCCTGTGGGAAAGAAAGCTGGCGTCGAGCCTTTGACTGCGAGCGAGTCGCGGCCGGAATCACTCGCTCGTGTTCTCGCCCGTCGATTTCGCGTGCCAGCCCGGCAATCGTAGGCGCCGCAAAAACTGCACGCATCGGCAGATCTACTTCAAAACAATCGCGAAGACGCGCCAGCATCGATCCGGCCAGCAGAGAATTGCCGCCCAACTCGAAAAAGTTCTCTTGAATTCCGACGGCTCCGAGTTTGAGAACGTCTCGCCATATTCGGGCGATGGACTTTTGGGTGTCGTTGTGCGGCTGAACCAGAGTTTCCGTTAAGCAATTGTGAATTTCAGTGGGAGCCGGCAGCGCTTTGCGATTGATTTTCGCGTTAAGCGTGAGCGGCAATCGATCAAGCTCTACAATTGTCGACGGGACCATGTGGTCAGGCAGCTTCTTCTCAATCTGACGCCGCAATTCTCGCCCATCGATCCGCGCGCCATCCTTTGCCACTACGTAGGCGACCAGACGCTGATCACCCGGTTGATCTTCGCGCATGATAACGACGGCTTGCGCAACCTTCCGGCTTTCGGTTAGTGCGGCTTCGATTTCGCCAAGCTCGATTCGAAACCCACGCAGCTTTATCTGAGTGTCGGTCCGGCCGAGAAACTCGACCCGACCGTCAGGAAGAAACCGAGCCACGTCGCCAGTCTTATACAGACGGGCATTTGGCGAATCAGCAAATGAATCGGCGATGAACCGTTCGGCGGTGAGTTCCGGGCTGTTCAAATAGCCGCGGGCCAGGCCCAGCCCGCCAATATGGAGTTCGCCAATTTCTCCTGGTGGCAAACGATTGAGATTTTCATCGAGCACGTAAAACTGAGTGTTCGCGATCGGATGGCCGATTGTAATCGGTCCCGCGGCCGAATCGATCTTGTTTAGTGAGGACCAGATCGTCGTCTCGGTTGGGCCATACATGTTCCAAAGTTCGCCACCTCCGGCCAGCAGATGATTCGCGAGATCGCGCGACAGGGCCTCGCCGCCACAGAGCACTCTCAAACGCTCGCTGCCGATCCATCCGGCATCAATCAACATGCGCCAGGTCGCCGGCGTTGCTTGCATCACAGTCGCGCCTGAGGTGGCGATCAAATCTTTCAAGAGCCGGCCATCGATCGTGGCGTCGCGTGGGGCGATTACCACGCTCGCGCCACAAATCAACGGCAGGAAGAGTTCCAAGCCGGAGATATCGAACGACAATGTGGTAACTGAGAGAAGGATGTCTGATGCGGTTATTCCTGGTTCGCGGCGCATCGAGCTGAGAAAGTTTGTCAATCCGCGATGCTCGATTTGCACTCCTTTGGGCTGACCGGTAGAGCCAGAGGTATAGATAACATAGGCGAGGTTATTAGGCGTGAGATCCGAAATCGGATTCTCAATACTCTCACGCTCGATCAGATCCGAATCAGAATCCAGTTTGACCAATACGGCATCTGACTGATCAAGCTGTGCGGCGATTTCTTCCTGAGTCACAAAGATGGCCAGCTTGGCATCGTCGGCCATGAAACGGAGGCGCTCGCGCGGAAACGCCGGGTCGAGGGGAACGTACGCGCCTCCCGCCTTAAGGATTCCCAAAGCGCCGATCAGTATCTCGAGCGATCGGTTGACTGCCAGACCGACCAAAGTCTCTGGGCCTACTCCCCGCTTGTTCAAGTGGTGCGCCAGTTGGTTTGCTTTTCGGTTCAGCGCGTCATACGTCAAAGTTTGATTTTCATAGATGGCAGCAATTGCGGCAGGCGAACGCTTTGCTTGCGCTTCAAACATTAAAGCGACAGGAAGATCGAGGCTCAGATCCGCGCAGGACAATCGTGGACTAAGGGGACGTAATGGACTGGGCGGGAGTAATGCAGACAGGTCTTGTTCGGCGCGCGCGTTGATTCGTCGCGCCCCGTTGAGCATCAACTCTCCGTGCAGATATTTTTGGAGGAGGGCGCGCTTGGTCTCGGAAAGATTCGCGCTGCTCAGATCATCCATGATAGGGACAGACAGCCTCCCGAGGTTGGATTAGGTTAAGAGGTAGGATCGCAGGCTCGGCCACTTCAAACGTGACGGGCAAAGCGTTCAAACCCCGCAAGCCAAGGTTCTCTCGCCAAACGATCGGACGCGGTTCCAAAATGAGATTCGCAGTTCGGCTGACGAGCGCTTCAAAAACAAGTTGCCCTTCAATGCGTGCCAGCGCGGCGCCGAAGCAGAAGTGGCTGGCCCAACCAAAAGCGAGATGGCGATTATCCGTGCGTCCCAGATCCAGCCGATCGGGATCGGGAAATCTCTCCGGATCGCGATTGCCGGCGCCCATCACGGCGATCACCGCCTGGCCTTTGCTAATCATTTGACCGCCCAACTCTGTGTTCTCGGGACAGATGCGCGCCGTGTGTTGGCTCGGACTTTCATAACGCAGAAGTTCTTCGACCGCGGAGGGAATCAGCGACAAATCTTCTCTCAATCTCTGAAGCTGATCGGGATGACGCAGCAGGCTCAGCACGCCATTGCCGATCAGGTTGGTCGTAGTTTCCTGGCCGCCAACCATCGTCACGATACAGTTCGCGATGATTTCGTCTTCGGTCAGACGGTCGCCGTCGATCTCCGCCGTCGTGAACGAATTGATCAGACCTTCGCGCGGGTCGGTCTTCACGCGACGAATCGCCTCGCGAAAATAGACTGTCATCTCTTCGACGCACTTCAGCGTGCGCGAAGCCCGATCGGGATTGTGCTGAAAGTTGCCGAGCACTTCCGCAAAATCGGCCGACCACGCTTTCAACTTATCGCAATCGGACGTCGGCACGCCCAACATTTCGGCGGTAACGATCGCCGGCAGCGGTGCGGCAAGATCTCCGATCACGTCCATGCGACCAGCGCGCAATAGCGGCGCCATCAAATCATCAAGAATTGAGCGAATGTGCGAACGTAGAACTTCAACTCGGGCCGGCGTGAACGCCATCGATGCCAAGCCGCGCAGCCGGGTGTGCGCAGGCGCATCCATGAACAGCATCTGGCGCGTCATCATTTGCGCGATTGGTCCCAACTCCGGCAAATCCATCGCCGTAAACTGTTCCGGCGTCGGCGTCCGATTAGCCGAGAAATGATGCAGCACCGTGACCACGTCTGCGTATCTTGTGACCACCCAGGCGTGCAGATACGGATCCCAATGTACGGGAGCCTCGGTGCGGAGACGATGGTAAAGCGGGTAAGGATTCGCGAGTATTTCGGGATCGAGTAGATGAAACAGACTCAGCGATTTTTCATCTGTCATTTGACATTTGTCATTTGTCATTTGAATGGTTTCCATCGTTGGCCTCTGAGTCGATATTCTTTTATTACAGCCTTCGTTCCCGGTGTTCAGAGTTCAAGCTTTAGCTTGCATTCTTCGTAACTGGCAACCTAAAGGTTGAACTCTGAACCCCTGTTGCCGAAGGAGCCAATGGCAAATGAAAAATGATCGGTTTCACGCAAGCAGTTGAAGAGCCTCCTCTTCGCTCATGTTTTCCACGCGCGCGATGATCAGGTTCTCGATCTCGCTGCTTAATTCCGCAATCGTCGGAGATTCAAACAACGCACGCAGGGTCAGATCGACCCCAAACGTGCTGCGAATCCTGGCGATTACCTGCGTGCCCAGCAGCGAGTGGCCGCCGAGCAGAAAGAAATTATCGGTGATACTGACTTCATTCAGATTCAACAGTGAACTTAGAGTCGTCCCCAGACGCTTTTCGATCGTGGTGCGCGGAGCAACGAAGCTCTCGTCACGCAAAGTGTTGTCAAGATCCGGTTCCGGCAGCACTGTACGATCGACTTTGCCGTTTGGCGTCGTGGGCAACTTATCCAAGCGAACAAAGATCGAGGGCGCCATGTACTCTGGGAGCTCGCTCGTCACCAGGCGGCGCAATTCCAGCGCTGTGGGAATCTTTCCATTGCTTATCACCAGGTAAGCTGCGAGCCGCTTTTCGTCACCGCGCGCAACGACGACGCTCGATTCAATCGCGGAATGGCGATTCAACACGCGTTCGACCTCAGCGGGTTCAATCCGGTAGCCGAGAATCTTGATCTGTTCATCGACGCGCCCGCGGTAAGCAATCTCGCCGTTGTCGAGATATCGCGCCAGGTCGCCCGTGCGATACAGCCTCGCGTCCGGCTCAAGACTGAACCTGTCGGCAATGAACTTTTCCGAGGTGAGGGCCTGGCGATTAAGATAACCACGCGCCACGCCCACGCCGCCGATGCAAAGTTCGCCTTCGGCGCCCGTGGGAACCTGCTGAAGGTTCTCGTCAAGAATGTAGATCGAGGTGTTCGCGATCGGCCTGCCAATGGTGGGCAAACCCTTCGCGGCGATGTCAGGCCGCACGCGTCCAGAGGTAGCGACCACAGTGCATTCCGTCGGGCCATAGTTGTTGACCAACTCGAAAGGCAAAGTGCTGGTCGGATAACGATGCAGAGTGTCCGCGCCCGTCAAGAGGAAGCGCAGTGCCGTTTGCGTGGGCCA
>QHXG01000782.1 GCA_003222845.1 Acidobacteriota bacterium
CGTTACCGTCTTCCTCGTCGAGCACTTACCCCACGAGCTATGGGGAGCCACAGTGCCGGGAGCTCCACGTCGAACCGTTCGGATGATCGCCGCCCACATCCACAATGCGAGGTGTATGTGGATCAAGACGCTGGGAAAGGAACACGGCATCGCGGTGCCGCGAGCCGTCAATCGATACAAGGTTTCTCCGAAGGAGCTGATTTCAGCACTAGGCCACAGTAGCC
>QHXG01000784.1:0-539 GCA_003222845.1 Acidobacteriota bacterium
CCGCCCTCGAAAAGCTGATCGGCGATCTGGCGGCGCGTTACAATCTCGGGTTCACTCTCAAGGAGAGCGAGCAGGACGATGGACGCGAGCACAAGTTGGAAGTCAAAGTTAAAGCCCGTGACGCACACGGCAAGGAGCGCAAGCTAATTGTCAGGGCGCGCCACGGTTATTACATGAAAATGCAAAATGCCGTTGCGAAGTAAGCGAGATACGAGATTGTTCTGCTGCCGCCCAGTTTCATCATAGAGCCCAAAGCCAGTTGGTCCAGCTTCGTAAGCGGCCAACTGCTGCTGCCCAAAATGCTTCCACACATAGTTGAGCCACTCCGCGCCATTGGGCTCGACCTGACATTCAACATACTTGTCTCTGACGTTAGGAATCTTTGTTCACACAGAAATGGATTGGCGGCAAGGACCATATACTATAAAGAGAGAAAGAAATGGCACAAGACATGAAGATCAGGGAATTGATGGATGTTACGGCGACACAACACGACTTGGATTGGCTGAAAAAAAGCCTACAAGCCGCGATTAAATTAG
>QHXG01000784.1:557-1064 GCA_003222845.1 Acidobacteriota bacterium
GTATCTTTGCGCTGAATGGTCAGTCAAGAGCGGGCTTGACCCGATTAGGCGTTCAATTCATGTAATTGTACAAGAAGAAATGGTGCACCTAGGACTAATGTCTAACATGCTCACAATTACTGCAGAAGTTCGATCAAGGCTTCACGACAATGCTGAACCAGCTTCAATCGGCTTGGGAAGGTGGAGATCCAAGTTTATTGAGCGACGCAATCACGACCATGTTTTCACTGCCGGGAACGGGCGAGGCCTTAATGGAGATTCCGATCCCATCGGGGGCAGGCAGTTACGGGCCCTGTTTTCGACTTGTTCCTGTGCCTTAAAGAAAAAACTTTGGCTTGCTTTTAGGCTGGCGTACCCGCCGAAATGAGCTTTGCCATCAATTACGCAAAAAAGGAGAAATTAACTATGGATTCAATTCTTTTCTGGAACGCAGTAGCGCTCGAAGCCAACCGCATCAGTCATAGTGATCCGGACAAAAGAGAGCAAAACGGGCCGACTCTCTCGTCA
>QHXG01000783.1 GCA_003222845.1 Acidobacteriota bacterium
AATCGCAATGATGACGACATCGTAAGAGTCAGAACCCGCGTGGTCTTCGTCGATACTCTCGTTCAGGACCAGAAGACTGGCGCACCCATCGCCGATCTGACGCGGGATGGCTTCCAGGTGCTGGCGGATGGGAAAGTGCGCACACTCTCATACTTTTCACGCGCTGCTGAAGGCCGCCGCCGTCCCCTCGCGCTGGTGCTGGTTATCGAC
>QHXG01000781.1 GCA_003222845.1 Acidobacteriota bacterium
CGCCTTCTTAACAACTTTCTTTGAACTCGTTGCCATTGTCTTCTCCTCCTGTGATGGGGTGATGTCCTCACTTGAAATTGTCGATCATGGAAAGCACACTCCAACTTGCCTGCTTCCCGCAGTAAATGGTTTTGCCATCCGGCGACCACACCAGATCCGAAAAGTAAACTCGATTGTCATTACTGGTGATCGCCGTTTTTGCCATGCCGCCTGAGACTGAAATTACCTGCAATCTGTCAGTGCCATCCTGACGGGTGACGAAGGCAATCTGGTTTTTCGCCGGAGCAAGTTGGATGTTTTGAAAGTAGGTCTTCTTTAGCTGGGCCAGGGAACGAGGACCACCGCCCGTTATGGGAATTGCGAACAGATCGACATCGTCAGGCAAGGCGGGCGGACCAGCTTTACCTGCAATCGATTTAACGATCAGCTCCGGCGCTTCTTTGGACCAGCCAATCAAACCCGTTACCGAATCTGATTGAAAAATTTGTTGGCTCGTCCCGTCCGTCTTAATCCAGATGCTCCAGGTCGGGATTTTCTGTTCGCCCCGTGGCTTCGACATCGCCAACCAGGCAAGTCGCCGTCCGTCTGGCGACCAGGACGGATTGAAAAAAAGCACGCCGGGATCGACGTTGTCGGAGAGTCGCGTCTGGTCCGATCCATCGGTTGCGGTTTGCCAGACATTCGCCGCACCGGATGTGTTCGCACAGTAAACCAGTCGCCGGCTGTCAGGCGCCCACTGGAAATCCTGCGTTTGCATAAAGTTATATGGCAGTTGAGCAAAGCCACCAAACGTGACGCCGCCGCTGGTGACTGGTCTGGCATCTCCGCCGGTGTCGTGTACCACCCAGAGATTGCTGGGACCGTTGGTGTAGCGTAGGAAGGCTATCTGTTTGCCATCGGGTGACCAACGTGGAGCATATCCATCCGCAGCCAATTGCGTTGGAGCCGCATCGCTCGTCAGAGATTTAGACAGCAGTGAACAATTGAACAGCATCACGCCGCTGGTAGCGTGGGTGGCTTGAAAAACGATCGTCTGGCCGTCCGCTGAAATATCCGGCCACAACTCAATGCCGATATCCGAAGTTATTTGCACTTCTTTCGGCTGGTCCAGCCTCACGCTCCATAAGTCGGATTCATATCTCGCCGTGGCATAAAGAATTTTTGCGCCCTCCGGCGAAATGTCCAGCACACTACTTCCGCTGTCGCTGACCGTCAATTGCACGGGCGTGCGACCGTCCAGAAAGGCCAGAAAGATCTGGTTAACACCGTTGCGATTGGAACTGTAAACAATCCGCCCGCCATCCGGAGTCCAGACCGGATTGCTGTCGATGGCTTTGTCATTCGTCACGCGCACCGTTGACCCACCCTGGATTGTCGTGGCGAAGATATCAATTTGTCCGTCTTTATGATCCGTGTAAGCAATTCGTTCTTCATTAGGCGACAGGCTAAAGCTACGATCCAATAATTTAGAAGGATCGAACTTCGTTAGCTGCGTGACCTCCTGGGAAACGAGGTTGAGAACATAGAGATCAAGATTCATCTGAAAATAAATCTTTCCGGATCGGGACCACGCGACTAACTCGCGCGCCGGACTCTCCAGCGATCTCACCAACGTCGGCGAACCGCCGAATGCCGGCATGATCCAGATGCCTTTCTGAGCCTCGCGTTTCGAGATAAAAGCGATCTGTAATCCATCCGGCGACCAGATGGGACTGAAGGCAGCAGCGGTTTCACTCTTATTAGAAAACGGTTCACCGCCACCGACCTGCTTTATCCAAATGCCGCTGTTGCCGGCGTTAATTGCGGCGTAGGCTACAAATTTTCCGTCAGGCGAAAAGCGCACGTGTTGTGCCAAGCCCGCTTCACCCAGGTCATTCTTTCGGCTAACCAGAGGCGTGACCGTTAAAGCCGACAAGCGATTTGAATCAACGGCGCCGCGCTGTCGCCACCAATACCAGCCGCCGGCGATCAGCACCGCAAGTAGCAACCCGGCTGCAAGCCACGGCCAGCGAGCGTTCGAGGCCAATCGTAGTTGCTGCGACAAGCTGGAAATCTGAGTTGGGAGTTGAGTGCTCGCGCCACTCTTCTGAGAAAATCCCGACTGCCGCGGTTCCTGACTATACGATGCGCTTGAACGTTCCACTCCCGCGCCAATGTCCAACTCGCGTTTTAGGCTCTTGAGATCCAGAAGCATATCCTTAACGCCCTGGTAGCGTTCTTCGCGATCCTTTTGCAGAGCTTTCTTGACGATGCGTTCGAGTTCACCGGGGATGTCGGGCACTAGTTGCGAGAGCGGGGGCGGTTCAGTCTTCAGAATTGCCGCGTTGGTATCGCTGGCTGTTTCGCTCTTGAATGGTTCTTGACCCGTTACCATTTCATAGAGGACCACTCCGAGACTCCAGACATCTGTGCGGGTATCGACTTCCGCTCCTCTGGCTTGCTCAGGCGACATATAGGCGGTCGTTCCCATCACCGTGCCCGGCTCAGTCTGGACCATCGCTCTGGTAGCCGCGTCGCGGTCGACTTCGTCGGTGCGCCAACGCTCCGTGAGTTTGGCTAAACCGAAGTCGAGCACCTTCACAATGCCGTCGCGGCGCACCATGATGTTGTCAGGCTTGATATCCCGATGAATAATTCCGGCCGTGTGCGCGCTCGCCAGCGCCGACGCGACCTGCAGAGAAATGTCTATCGCTTCATTGATGGTCAACGTCGTATGCATCATCTGCTGACGCAGCGTTTCGCCATCGATGAATTCGGTAGCGATAAAGTGGGCGCCCGGGTCGGTGCCAATTTCGTAAATGGTGAGAATATTCGGATGATTCAGAGCCGAGGCGGCCTTAGCTTCCTGAACAAAGCGCTGCATGCGCAACTCGTTGGAAGCTACTCTCTCCGGCAGAATCTTCAAGGCCACCTTGCGATCGAGCGTGGTGTCCTGCGCCAGATACACTTCACCCATTCCGCCTTCGCCCAGCTTCGCGCGGATTTCGTAGCGGCCAAATTTTGTGCCGACTGGAATGGGGGAACCCATAGTCTCCCGACTTTCAGAAGCCCAACCGCAGTGCGGGGATTCTAACTGACTTAGCAATTGCGGGGCTAGTTTTTCGATGGACCGGAGCGGCGGCGCGCGCGGAAATAGACGCGAATGTCGTCGGGTCGCGGGTTCACCACATAGATCGAAACGCGTCCATCAGGCAAGGTTTGAATGGTTGCCGGCGAAGAGAGAGTTGTCAGGTACCAGCCAAGCGGCAGGACGACCGTGTTGCGGAGTCGTCCGAAGCTGCGATCCCAAATCAGACCCTCGCCGTCCATGTAGTAACTCTTCGGATCAGCATAGGTCTCCATTAAACGAATTCTGTTGGTCGTTCCGGGCGCGAGCGCGCGACTGAGATAAGTAACCACGATCTCGCTGTCATCTTTGATTGTCTCGCCGACGGGAAGCTTGCGCTCGGTCGCTTGCTTGCCGTTGATGATCTCCCATTTCAATTTTTCACCAGTGTCGAGATCGACGCTGTCGGGATCAGTGACATGACTGCCGGCCCGGACGACGTTGAAATAATATTTCTCTCCCGCCTTGCGGACGGTGTAGTCGTGAGTGATGCGAAATGCGTGCGACTCAGGCGACTGAAGCTCGTAGAGAATCTCGCGATCCTGATAAGCGCGCTCGGTGACGGACATGTTCTGATTCTGGGCGCTCCCGACTATGGCCACGAAAAGGCACAAAATGCACAAGAAGAGTGGCTGAATTACTTGTCTTCGAACGATCTGCACTGAGTCACCTTCCAGCTTTCTTACTGCCGCAGTTTCCGGGCTCTGATCGTGACTTCCAACGATCCTCCGCTACCGGCATTCGCGAACGCGAGTTTCAAACGGCCATCCGCTTCCGTCAGCACTTGCGTTGCTACTGAGCACGAAAGTATTTCATAGCCCAGCGGCAACACCACACTGTTGCGCGGTATCGACAATGGACGTTTGAAGACGATTTGATCGCCTTCGGTGTAGTAGCTCTTATCGTCTTTGTAGGTTTTGATAATCGCCAGACGATATTCGCCACGCTCGGGAACCTGATGCGCCAGGTATACCTTGATGAAATGGGCCGCCGGATTGAAATTCTCGCTTGGCGAATCAGTTTTCGCCTGCGCTCCGCTGACAACTTCAAACCTCAAAGGCTTCCCCGTCGCGAGATCGATCACCGATTCATCTGACGCTTCGCTGCCTTCGCGAATTTGATTGAAATGAAACCGCGAAGGCAGCGAAGCGTCAGATGAA
>QHXG01000263.1 GCA_003222845.1 Acidobacteriota bacterium
GTTTGGGACCCTTCACGAAACGCATGAAATTTCCTCGCGAAACCCGAGTGTGAATGCTTGTCTAATCCCCATTGGGTATGATTAAATCCTGAGTCGAACATCTCTGTGGTTTAACCACTTGTTCGCTAATTGGTAATGTCAGTGGCTTCATACATCGAGGAGATCGGGTCGGTCGCCGACTACGCGATTATCGTCGATCCGCGCGATAACGTAGCGGTCGTGAAGACTGAAACGTCGCCGAATCTCGACCTCGCTCTGCCGGATGAGCGGGTGATTTCAATTAAAACGCCAATCCCTCCCGGCCATCGCTTCGCCACCAGAGCGATTCCGAGCGGCGAGTTCGTTTTGCAGTTTGGCCAGCCTATTGGAACCTCGCTCGGCATTAGTGAAGGCGAGATGATTTCGCACGATAACATGACGGACGATGTTCCGATCGTTCGCGATTTGCCGGAGCATCTGCGCGTACCTCCGCCTTTGTACATCCCCGAAAATGAGCGCGCGACCTTTCTCGGATTTCGGCGACCCGATGGACGCGTGGGTACCAGAAACTATGTGCTGATCGTGCCGACCAGCATGTGCGCCAGCCATGAAGCGCAACAGATTTCCATGATGGCTGAGTTCGCTTTGTACAATCGGCAAAAGTATCCGAACGTCGACGGCGTAGTCGCGATCCCGCACAACAAAGGCTGCGGTTGTCAGGAGGGGTCGACGATCGAGGTGATGCTCCGTACGCTCTCGAATTATGCGGATCATCCGAACGTCGGCGGGGTAATTCTCATCGACCTCGGCTGCGAGAAGACGAACCTGGCCAAGGTTGAGCAATATCTGCTCAAGCGCCAAAAGTCATTCGACAAACCGGTGGCCAAGATCGGCATTCAGGAAGTGGGCGGTACGCAGGCCACGATCGAGCGCGGTCTGAGGGACGTCGAGCGCATGTTACCCGAAGTTAATCGAATCGAGCGTGAGCCCGTGCCCGTGAGTGAAATCGTGCTGGGAGTTAAGTGTGGCGGATCGGATGGATTCTCTGGTATCTCAGCGAATCCTTCGTTGGGACGCGCAGCGGATTTGTTGGTGCGCTCTGGCGGTACGGTTTTGATTACCGAGGTGCCGGAGTTTTGCGGGGCCGAACACATTCTGGCGAATCGTGCGAAGGACGCTGAGACTGGCCGCGCCGTTTATCGTATGGTCGATTGGTACAAAGACTACGCTTCGAAATTTGGCGCTGTGCTTAATCAAAATCCCAGTCCCGGCAACGTCGCGGGTGGCCTTCTCAATATTACGATTAAGTCGCTGGGTGCCATCGCCAAAGCTGGGACGACCCGAGTTGAAGGAGTCGTCGAATACGCTGAACGTCCGCATGACCGTGGACTCAATCTCATGCAAGGTCCGGGATACGATCAGGAATCGACACCGGGACTTGTCGCCGCTGGTGCGACTGTGGTCGTATTTACGACGGGCCGAGGCACGACGATCGGAAATGCAATTGCTCCGGTAATCAAGCTGGCTTCAAACACGCCCGTCTTCGAACGCATGTCTCGCGACCTCGATCTTTCGGCAGGTGGCGTCATCGACGGAACCGAGACCATCGACGAAGTTGGGACCAGAGTGTTCGAGCATGTTCGTCGCGTGGCCAGTGGTGAGGTTCTCGCTATGGCCGAAGAAAACAAGCATCGTGAGTTTCAGTTCTGGGCAGAGCAGACAGTCTCCCTCTGAAGCTATCTTGCCTGGCAATTTATCTGATGAAGCCAAGGCAGACGCGAAAATTGATTGCGGCCAGCCTTCTGATCGTAATCGCCGCATCGGCTGCGCTCTCTCGCCCGGCGAGCCGTGGACTTGCAGATAGACTCCCTCTCCCTTTGGGAGAGGGCTGGGGTGAGGGCTTACCAACAGAAGCCGGGAGACCACTCCCTTCCTGTTTTCAGGATCCACTGCCGTGGGTGGAAAAATTAAAGTCGTTGGGTGCGCAGCCAGGCGCTCACCCCGCCCCTCTCCCAAAGGGAGAGGGAGACTCGGCGCAATTTAACTACAAATTCGTGCCGCCCCACCCGCGCCGTGACCCCAAGAAAGCACCTGAACCAATCGACATAGTCGTCGCGCTCGATGGCACTGGCCAGTTCAAGTCGGTCCAGGACGCGATCATGTCCGTTCCTTCCGGCAGTCACGCGCAGCCGGTCGTGATTCACATCAAGCCCGGCGTCTACAAAGAGCTGATCTACATTCAGCGAGAAAAGCGTTTCTTTCATTTGCTTGGTGAAGATGCCGAGAAAACGATTCTCACTTTCGACTTTCATGCGAATATGATCGGTCCGAACGGTAAACCAATCACCACCTTTCGCACGCCATCAACGGTGATCGATGCAGACGACGTCACAGCCGAGAATATCACTTTTGAGAATTCCGCCGGTCCCGTGGGCCAGGCGTTGGCAATCCGCGTTGATGGAGATCGCGTGGTGTTTCGCCACTGTCGCTTTCTCGGTTGGCAAGATACGGTGTTATTGAATCGTGGCCGGCAGTATTTCGAAGACTGCTACATTGCCGGTCACGTTGATTTCATTTTCGGCGCGGCGACCGCCTGGTTCGAGCGCTGCCATATCCACTGTCGCAAGACCGGCTACATCACCGCCGCTTCGACCTATGATTATGAACCGTTTGGTTTCGTATTTTCACATTGCCAAATCACCGGCGAGGCCGAGGTGAAGACTTACCTCGGGCGGCCTTGGCGAGACTTTGCGAACGTCACTTATCTAAATACTGAGATGTCGAGCGTGGTGCGGCCAGAGGGTTGGCAAAATTGGAACTTGCCGGAACGTGAAAAGACTGCGCGTTATGCTGAATTCAATAGCACTGGCCCAGGCGCGAACACAACAGCCCGCGTGTCGTGGTCGCATCAATTGATGAAGTCGCAAGTGAAAACGATTACAATTACGAAAGTTCTAGGCGGCGCGGATGGATGGAATCCTTTGGCGAAGTGAGTTGTAGTTTTCGCATACAGGTTGGTACCGAGGCGTCTGCTTATGACGCAGGTGAGAACGTGAATCAGAATTCTGGCGATATCATTTTCAGCGCGAAGAGCGCCCTTATATCGCTTTGCACAAAAAGGAAGGTTGTTCTCATTCACACCCGGCTTCAGCCGGGTGATCGGGAGTCAAGAGAATAGGAAACCGTTTAAACGGTTTCCAGTCTTAGCCTTGGCGCAGTTCACCTGGCTAAAGCCAGGTGTGAATGAGATTGAAGGGCCGAACAAATTCGATAACCTGCGGGTTGCGAACGACTCTTGGTGCAAAGCGCCCTTATGCGACTATGTAGTTATCTCTAACTGGATAATGCCGGTGGAATGCATCTTGCCCGGGCTCAACGCGGGAACATAACGAATCCAGAGACAAATCACGAGAATGAGAAACTCGTCAAAGTCGAAGAATGGAGCGAAGAGTTCGATTACCTCAGAAAGATCTTCAAAGCTTCGGTCCGTCGCCCACCAACCATTCAGTCCCAGGTCAATAGAGAAAGCTTCGCGAATTCGCGACGCCGTTGCGGTGACCAGTGTCTGCCCATATTGCGCGGTCGGCTGCAGCCAATTGGTTCATGTCAAAGGCGGCCGGATCATCAACATCGAAGGCAATCCTGAAAGTCCCATCAACGAAGGCACGCTCTGTCCCAAAGGCGCCAACACGTTTCAGTTGACCGTCAATCCGCATCGCATCACGAAGGTGCTTTATCGCGCTCCGTATTCGTCTCAATGGGAAGAGCGGCCGCTCGATTGGGCGATGGATCGAATCGCGCAGCGGGTGAAAGAAACTCGCGACGCGGATTTTATCGACGAGCGTGACGGCACAATTCTCAATCACGTGACGACGATGGCGTGTCTCGGCGGCGCGACGATGGACAATGAAGAGAATTATCTCATCAAGAAATTCTTCGGCGGCGGTTTGGGCCTGGTCGCGATCGAAAACCAGGCCCGTATATGACACAGCGCTTCGGTGCCCGGTCTGGGCGCCTCGTTCGGACGCGGCGCGGCGACAACTTTTCAGGAAGACCTGCAAAACAGCGACTGCATTCTAATCATGGGATCTAATATGGCCGAAGCGCATCCGGTCGGCTTTCGTTTTCCCCTGAAGGCTCGGGAACGCGGCGCGAAGCTGATTCATGTCGATCCGCGATTCACCCGGACTTCGGCGATGTGCAATTTGTATGTTCCGATTCGCGCGGGCACCGACATCGCATTTCTGGGCGGGCTAATTAACTACGTGATCCAAAATGATCGCTGGTTCCGCGAATACGTTCTGGCGTACACCAACGCAGCGACATTGATTTCAGACGAATTCGTCGATGCTGATGAACTAGGCGGCGTTTTCAGCGGCTATCACGCTGACAAAAGACAGTACGAGCCCGAGCGTAAACGTTGGAATTACAAAGGCGAGCCGACAAATGTTCCGGCTACCGAGACTCCGCCGGAGATTAAGAATGAATCGTGGAGCGAGAAGGCGGGGTTCATTGAAAACCCTGAGCCGCCGAGCGATCCGACCCTGCAAAATCCAAAATGCGTTTTCCAGACAGTGAAGCGACATTTCGCGCGCTATACGCCAGAGATGGTCGCCTCGATTTGCGGTTGCAGACCGGACGATATCATTCGGGTGGCGGAAGCGCTCTGCGAAAATTCCGGACGTGAACGGACCAGCGCAATCGTTTATGCAGTTGGTTGGACGCAGCACACGACGGGCGTGCAGATGATCCGGGCGGCGGGAATTCTGCAACTTTTGCTCGGCAACATCGGCCGTCCGGGCGGCGGCATTATGGCGATGCGCGGCCACGCCAGCATTCAAGGCTCCACCGACATTCCCACCCTTTACAATCTGCTGCCAGGCTACATTCCACAGCCGAGCGCGCTGCGCAATCACAATACGCTTGAGGATTATCTGGAACAGGAGCGAGTCGATAACGGCTATTGGTCTAACTTTCCGAAATTTTTAGTAAGTCTGCTGAAGGCCTGGTACGGAGACGCCGCGACAAAGAAGAATGAATGGGGATTCAAATGGCTGCCAAGAATCGATAAAGACTATTCACAGCTTCCACACTTCATCCGCATGGCCGAAGGCAAAGTCAAAGGCCTGTTTCTGTTTGGCCAGAATCCGGCTGGCGGCGCTCCCAACGCGGGATTGAATCGTGCGGCGCTCCGCAAACTCGACTGGCTCGTGGTGAGAGATTGGTTCGAGATCGAGAGCGCGTGCTTCTGGTATAAAGGTCCCGAACGTCCCGATCCGAAAGCGATCAAGACGGAAATCTTTTTCATGCCTGCGGCTGCGGCGGCCGAGAAAGATGGCTGCTTCACTAACACGCAGCGCTTGCTGCAATGGCACGACAAGGCCGTCGACCCGCCCGATAATTGTCGCTCAGATACCTGGTTCGTCTATCACCTCGGCAAGAAAGTCAAAGCGCTCTACGCCGATTCTAAGGCTGAGCGCGATCAGGGTCTCTTGAATTTGACGTGGGATTACGAAAGAGACGCACAGGAGATTCTGCCTGACGGACGGCCGAGCAGAATTCACGATGAACCCGACATCGAAAGAATTCTGAAAGAGATCAACGGCTATACTGTCGAAGATCGCCGGCAAGTCAGCGACTTCAAGAATCTGAAAGTGGATGGCAGCACGGCGTGCGGTTGTTGGATCTACTGCGGCGTTTTTCCTGAGGAAGATCGCAACCGGGCGCGCTCGCGCCAGCGTGACCCAAACAACTACACAAGTCCCGATTGGGGATTTTCCTGGCCCCACAATCGGCGCATGATGTACAACCGGGCGTCCGCCGATCCGCAAGGTAAGCCCTGGTCCGAGCGGAAGAAATATATCTGGTGGGACGAAGAGCAAAAGAAATGGACCGGACTTGACGATCCTGATTTCGATCCTGAAAAGCCGCCCGATTATCAGCCAAAGAAGAACGCCACTGGCATGGACGCGCTCGCGGGCGATTGTCCTTTCATCATGAAACCCGACGGCAAGGGCTGGTTGTATGCTCCTGCTGGAACAGTCGATGGGCCATTGCCGACGCATTACGAGCCATTCGAATCGCCCATTCCCAACCTGTTGTACGACCAGCGAGAGAATCCCGTCGCCACGCATCGCGAGCACTCGCTGAATCCGCTAGCCGCGCCGATGGATCCAAACTATCCGATCGTCGCGACGACCCATCGGCTCACCGAGCATTATTTGAGCGGGCCAATGAGCCGCTTCAACAGTTGGCTTAACGAACTGCAACCGGAAATGTTTGTCGAAATCAGTCCGGCGCTGGCAGAAGCATACGGAATCGAGCATGGCGGATGGATGGTCGTGGAAACGCCGCGCGCCGCGATTGAAACTCGCGCGATGGTGACGAATCGGATTAAGGAGCTAAACGTCAACGGGCGCTTGCTTCATCAGATCGGAATTCCATTTCATTGGGGCTATGCGGGCGAAACTGTGGGAGGAATCGCGAACGATCTGGCGTCGATAGTACTGGAGCCCAACGTTAGCATTCATGAGGCGAAAGCTTTTGCTTGCCGAGTGCGCGCGGGACGACTTCAGGAGGTGCACGCTGATCGACCGCTGAAGCCTGCGCCCTGGCCCACTCGTGAGCGGGCGCCGCAAACGCCGCCATCGAATCAACCGGAAGGACAATTTGGTAGGGGCTCAGTTTGAGTTCAGAGTTCACCGTTAAGGTTGCTGTCGCGTGTCAGAACCGCGAGCGGTAGCGACCGGATCATACAATGTACTTCGAGCAGAGATTCTTCCGTCCAATCAAACGCGATTCGTCGGATCCGGTCGCTACCGCTCGCGGTTCTGACACGAAAGCCGCAAGCTAAAGCTTGATGAACTCTAAACTGATAAGGAACCGAAAATTCAATGCTTGAGAACCTCGCGCGAGTTTGGGAAAGGCCCGAGCCTCCGCAGCAGCAGGAGGAGATGGGCTTCTTTACCGACACAACGCTATGCATCGGTTGCAAAGCGTGCGAGGTAGCTTGCAAGCAATGGAACCAACTTCCGGCGGATGGCTTTCATTGGACCGGCAACAGCTATGACAACACGACCATGCTTTCGGACACGACGTGGCGACACGTCGCTTTCATCGAGCAGCTCGGTCATGAAGTGAAGCGCGATCGCTGGCTGATGATGAGCGATGTGTGCAAGCACTGCGTGCAGGCGCCTTGTCAGGAAGCGTGCCCGACCGGATCGATCATCTACAACGAATTTGGAAATGTTTACGTGCAGCAGGACATCTGTAACGGCTGCGGTTACTGCGTGGCGGCGTGTCCCTTTGGAGTGCTTGATCGTAACGAGGCGGATGGCTGCGCACATAAGTGCACGCTCTGTTATGACCGACAGAAGGATGGCCTCAAGCCGGCTTGCGCTAAAGCGTGTCCAACGGAATCGATTAAGTTTGGTCCCATCACGAAACTGCATCAGATAGCGCGCGAGCGAGTGGAGCAATTGCACGAACGCGGCGAGAATGGCGCCTATCTCTACGGCGCTGACGCGGCCGGAGAATACAGCGCGTTGAATTCGTTCTTTCTGCTGTTGGACAAGCCATCGGTTTACAACCTTCCCGAAGCTCCGCGTCGGCCGGCCGCGCGCATGAAGACGAATTACTTAGTCAGCTTCGCGACCGCAGTCGGGCTGGCAGTGGTGTCGGCATGTTTCTTTGGAAGACGCGAGTAATTTCCGATGACGTTCTGCCGTTAACTTTTCGCGTTAAGATCGAAGGGGACGACCTTGTTGCGCAGCCGCAGAGCGGCGAAATGTTTATAGATGGAAAGGAGCGCAAAGGGTTCCAGCTCCGGAGGAGCGCAATGTTTCTCTCGAATAAATTGCGCTCCTACGGAGTTTAAGCAACTTTAGTAAGACACGTGACTCTATAAACATTTGGTCCCTATGGGACTGGAGGCGAGATCATAGCTTCGAATCCCTGGACCAGATACTCAAGCGCAAAAGCCGAGAACTAAAATATGTTGAAGAGTTGAGATGACAATCAAAGCGGAGAAACCGAAAACCCAATGGCCGCTTGAATTCACTCCGCGGGCGGACATTGTCAAGATCGCCACCCCGAAACCTGCGGCGAGCGCGCCGGCGGACGAGCGAGAGGGTTACTACGGCGTGCCGCTGCTCAAGCGGCCAAAGTGGCGCTGGGAAATTGCTCTCTATTTTTTCTTTGAAGGCGTTTCTGCCGGATCGTTCCTGCTTGGCGCGCTCGCGGATCTATCTGGAAACAAATGCTTGCGCAAGTTGGCGCGCACGGCTTACGACGTATCTTTCTTAACCTTGCTTCCGTGTCCGCCAATGCTAATCGCCGACCTCGGCCGGCCTGAGCGGTTCCATCACATGCTGCGCCTCTTCAAACCAACGTCGCCGATGAACCTCGGTGCGTGGACGCTTACAGGATTCAGCGCTCCCGTGACCGCTATCGCCGCGCTTCGATTAATTGGTGACGGTTCATCAAACGATGAAAACAAGCTGATGCTGCGCAGCGGTTTAGGTGCGGCTGGTCTTCCGTTCGCTCTAACAATGATTAGTTACCCCGGCGTTTTGCTTTCCACAACCAGCACTCCGGTTTGGTCCCGCAGCAGATTTCTCGGCGCGCTGTTCGCTTGCAGCTCGATCAGCAATGGCGCTGCGGCGACATCGTTTGCACTGTCGTTGCAGAACGGCAATCACAGCGTCGCGCTGGAACGTCTTGCCGAAATCGAAAACACGGCGCGCATCTGCGAAGGAGCTGCACTCATCGCTTATCTGGTGACCTCAAAAGATGCAGCGAAGCCGCTGACGAAGGGCCGTCATTCTCTGCTTTTTTGGTTGGGGGCAATTGGCTGCGGATTACTCTTGCCGGTGGTCTTGGCTGATAATCGCAAACAGCATCAGAATCACCGGCGAAGTCGCGGAAAAAGCATCGTGAGATCAGCGTTATCTCTCGCGGGAGGTCTTGCCCTCAAGTGGGCCATCACACATGCGGGAAGACAGTCAGCGGATGATGTACAGGCAACGCGCCACGCTACTCTGCCAAACAAGAACGCGCCGGGCTGGGGTTCA
>QHXG01000234.1 GCA_003222845.1 Acidobacteriota bacterium
TGAACTCCCGTACGAACGTTTCCCGAAATGATGTTCCGCGCAGCAGCAGTTGTTCCACCGATTGTGTTGTTGGCCGATCCATTGATCACTACGCCAGAGGCGTTGGGAATTTTGGCTGTGCCGCTGACATTCGTGCCGATGAAATTTCCCAGGACCAACGTGCCAATGCCGGCGGTCACATCAATTCCGACACCACCATTACCGGAGATGATATTTCGGGCGCCGGTGGCCGTTCCTCCAATCGCATTGTTACTGGCCGACCCGAGTATGTTGCTCCCAGGCTTAATTAGGATGCCGTCCCCGCCGTTGGGCACCGCCGCAGCTCCTGCCAGATTTGTGCCGATGAAATTACCTTGGAAAGTATTTCGATTTGTATTGACTTCAATTCCGTCGCTGCGATTGCCTGAGACGACATTGCCGCTGATGGTGTTAAAGTCCGCAGTCCCTTCGATGGCTATTCCGACTTGATTGGGGATAGCGACGGTTCCTTTAAGGTCGGTGCCGATGAAGTTACTTTGGACCAATACGGCTCCGGACGAGCCTAAGATATGGATTCCAATCCGGCCATTGCCGGAGATAATATTTCCGGAGCCTGTCGCCGTGCTCCCTATGGTGGCCGGTCGAAAATTGTTCTCGATCTTTATTCCATCCCCGGTGTTGGGAATGGCGGCAGTACCCGTCGCGTTTGTTCCAATGAGGTTCCCCTGAATCGTTGAATTACCAAAGACGACGTCTATCCCGTCGCCTCTGTTACCCGAAATAACATTACGTTCTATTCCACCCAACGCAGCATTAAAACGTATGCCGCCCGCGCCATTCGGAGCCGCTGCCGTTCCATCAGCGTTCGTGCCGATGAAGCATCCGTCTATAAGATTGCCTTCCGTACCGATATTTATGCCGTATCCGCTAAAACGATTGATGATTAAGTTGTGAATACCCGAGAATCCGCTCAAAGAGACACCGCTAGCGAAAGAAAGCCCATTCGCACCGGGGCCGGCATTGGCTCCATTGATTTCGATAAGCGGCACTCCATTTAGAGTGGGGCCATTGACACTAATTTGCGAAAGTATAAGCGGAGGTAAAGGGCTGGTGATATTTATGGTGTGGACACCCGATCCCGGTATTGAAAAATTGATATTGCGTGGGGAAGTATTGCTATTAACGAGGGCGTTCGCGGCATTGATAGCTTCGCGTAAAGTACAATCAACTGCGTTACAGACGCCGTCGTCATGATCGTCTGTAGTGTTAACGATATAGGTGCTGGTGGCGTGCGCAATGGGTTCGATCTGCTGACGAAAGCTACTTGGCAAAATGCGCCACACACCAAAACAACCGGCGAGCACGAGCGTAGCCCAAATCGTGGTTTCTATTCGGGAGCGATTTCTGAACATGCTTAGTCCTTTCGGGTGTCCAGAATACCAACTTCAGTTGGCCGCGCGTGTGTCAGAACCGCGAGCGGTAGCGACCGGGCTTCTTAGCCGCGCTTAAATTGACGACGATCCGGTCGCTACCGCTCGCGGTTCTGACACATAAACACCCAACTGAAGTTGGTACTCTGACACCTGTATTCAGTGGTTGATGTCTCATGGCCCAAATCTCTGCCGATACTCGGTCGACGAAATGAACGCCTTAACTATCTCGGCCTTTTGAAAGTCGCCGTTGAAGCTGTTCAGCTTGTTCAGCCAGAACTCGTAGCCTGAATGATAGAATTCGGGCGGGTCGTCGGGATTCCGACGCAGATAGCCGAAATACTGCATCAGGACAAGCGCGCGGCTGAGTTCCTGCTGTTCCAGGATTGAATTTTCCGCAACGTCACGCAACGCCCGTGCGCGCGCGGATACGTCGCTCGTATTAGTCGCAGATCCGAACTCAGCGATCGCTGCGTTGCGATCTGTGTTTGATGGCGTGACTCCCGCATTCGTGAACAAACGATCTACGAATTGCGCGGGCGTCATCGTGGTTGCATAACTATTCAAAAAACGCGGCCGTTGCACAAAATCCAAAGTGAACGCTCGCTGCTTCTCCTCCATCAAGATTTCCCAACCCGTCTGGCCCACTATCCAGCCGTCGGCAATTTGAGGAGTGTCCGATATGAAGTCGTTGAAACGCAGCAAGGGAACTTTTAGTTGATGGTATCCACCTGACGCGGAGACTCCAATCGCGTCGCCAAAAGCTGTCTTGTAGATGCGCTCGACGAAATAACCCGTCTGCTGAAACTCGATTGAAAGGAAGAAAGCCGCTGAAACATTGATGCGCTTGACTTGAATGCAAGTCTGGTCCGATCCGCATGACGTGATTTGATTAACCCAAAAGTCGAATCCGGCCTGGTTCGGCTCGCGACTAAGAAAGTCAAGATAGTGCGCGCGCACAAAAGCCGGCGACGTATCGTTTACGTTTGGTCCATTCGCGAGATCGTTGTCCGTGATCGTCACGGTCGCTTCCGGCGGCGCTCCGATGAACCCGCCGACCGCATTACTGAGGCGCACCGAGAAAGTCTCGGGACCTTCGAGGTAGGAATCATCCTGAATGAGAATCGAAACGATCTTGGAAGTTTCACCGGGCGCAAACTTCACGGTGGCAAGCCGGGTTTCATAATCGCAACGTGAAGACGCCACCCCGTTTACGACGTTGCAACTTTGCGCGCCAGCCAAATCACTGGTGGCAAAGCTGACGCTGGCTGCGGCACTCGTGTCACCACTGCGCGTGATCGGGATATCGAGCCGCTCGCCTTCGCCGATCGTGTACGCGGGCGCGCTGAACTGAATTGTCGGAAGCGTACCCATGGGAGACGCGCAGGCCGAGAACTCCGAGGTGTTGTTGTTCGAATCGGTCGCTGTTGCGGTAATTATCGGCCCAGTAACCACAGAATTAGGAATCGAAAGACTGAAACTCGCATTGCAAGAAGCGTCAGTGGTTGCATTCGTGAAGCCAAGGAAGGTTTGACCTTGCCCGTTCCCTGATGGATCGCATGCGGCGTTTGCAAAGAACTCGATTCTGAATTGCGTATTGGCTGTGCTGTTCAAAGTTCCCTGGATCGTCGTGGTGGTTGAATTCGTCACTGCTGAGGTAATGACGGGAAAGTTTTGCAGATTGTTTGCGCCCGTGTCGCCGTCGCAATTGTCATTGGCGGTAACAAAAACTGGAGTCAAATCGATTCCAAGGCGACCATTCGAGGAAATCGCATTGCCGAGGATCGCGTTTCCGGTTCCGCTACTGACAGAAACTCCGGGCCCAGCCTCGAATGTTCCAAAGATACCAAATCCAAATCCATTGTTAGCAATGGTGTTTCCCGCGCCGGGCACCGTTCCGCCAATTTTGTTGTTAGTAGCACCGCCCGAGATTCCGACGCCACCCTCACCATTGCCAGTAATGAGATTTCCCTGCACAACGTTGTTCGTTGCTCCGATGCCTGTGATTCCGACACCGAATTCATTTCCCGAAATGATGTTGCGGGCCGCGGAACTTGTGCCACCGATCACATTGTTCGCTACGCCATCTATCCGCACACCAGAGTCATTTGCAATGGTGCCGGTTCCCGCGGCATCCGGTCCGATAAGATTCCCAATGACCTGGCTGCCAGTGCCGCCAGAGATAATGACGCCAACGCCATCTGCAAATATCTGTGCGGGCCTTACGGCGGAAACATTATGACCACCATTCCCCGAAATTACGTTCCGCGATCCGGGGGCCGTACCACCAACAGTTGCTGAGCCTCCTGAGATCAGCACGCCTGCGAAGTCGTTGCCAAAAAAACCAACGCGTGCGATACCGGAAACATTTAGGCCGATGATATTGCCGACTATCGATGTGCCGCTACCCCCGGTTACCGCGACACCGGATCCATTTCCCGAAATCACATTACCGGCGCCTGTTGCTGTACCGCCGATCATATTGTTCTGCGCCCCAATCCCAACTTGGACACCATCGCCGTTGGCAATCGCATTGTTTCCTGTAGCATCCGTGCCAATGAAATTGCCCTGGACGAGATTGTTCGTCGCGCCGGCGTTTATGATCCTGATACCGGTTTCGGTGTTTCCCGAAATGATGTTGCGCGCAGCCGCAGTGGTTCCGCCAATGCTGTTGTTTGCGGCTCCTTCGATGACGACGCCTGATCGATTTGCGATCGCGCCGGTTCCTGCAGGGTTGGTACCGATGAAATTACCGAGTACCTGGGTGGTCCCGCCACCCAAATACACACTAATATGCACACCTGCTCCTGCTTCAGCAGTACCGTTTATATTATTTCCCGAGATCACGTTGCCTGCGCCCGGCGCGCTCCCGCCCACTATTACGGAGCCACCAGAGATTTCCACGCCCGTATGATTGGTTATTGCAGCGGTGCCTGAAGAGCTAAGGCCGATGTAGTTACCTTGTATCTGGGTCGCACTGCCACCCAAAACAGCAATACCGGCGCCATTGCCCGAAATGATATTGCGCGCACTGGCGGTAGTACCACCGATAAGATTGTTATTGCTGCCCACATTGATGAATATTCCCGTGCTGTTCCCAAGAGGTCTTGAGCCACTCGCATCCGTGCCGATGAAGTTGCCCTGCACCACGTTATTCGTCGCCCCGTTATTAACTATCTCAATCCCATCGTTATTTCCTGAAATGATGTTGCGCGCCTCTGGGGTAGTTCCTCCAATCATGTTGTTCGCACCATCAATTAAAACACCCACGTTCGTAAAGAGGCGCTTCGTCCCATTCAAGTTGCCGATAAAGTTACCCTGGACCAAACTGCCACTTCCGCGGTGCAGGTAGATTCCGGCTCCGGTCCCAGCCGGGCTGGGTATGTCTGCATCGATATTTCCAGCGATGACATTGCCGGCGCCTGGCGCCGTCCCGCCAATCGTAGCCGAGCCTCCGATGACGGCAACGCCAGCCACCCGGTTCCCTCCCTCGCCTGGATTTCCGTCAGAGAATAAGCCGATGAAGTTGCCTTGGATAGTTGCGTTGCCCGACGACATGTTGATGCCGGATCCACCATTTGTAGTAATCACATTTCTCGCGCCAATAGTAGTTCCGCCGATCAGATTGCCAGACCCGAAGCTAATCAGAATTCCGTCGCCGTGATTATCTAGATAGCTGGTGCCGGCCGCGTTCGTGCCGATGAAATTGCCTTGAATTGTCGCGCTGCCAACAAACTGCCAACAAAAACATCGATGCCGTTGCCTTTGTTTCCCGAGATCACATTTCCAGCGCCGGTCGTCGCTCCGCCGACCACTATGCCAGCAGCGTTTATGCGAATGCCGCCTGCGACGTTAGCACTTGCCGCCATGCCCGTGGCGTTCGTGCCAATATAACAGCCTTGGACCGTATTGTTGCCGAATGATTCGAAATTGATCCCGTAACCGGAGAAGCGATTAATGATCAGGCTCTTGATCGTTACATTGGGAGCGTTGACACTCAACCCGTTTACGGCACCGGCACCCGCTCCATTTATCTCGATCAGCGGAGCGCCTGCGAAGCCTGGCTGAGAGGCGCCACCGATGGTGACGGCGTGTGTGATGCTGAATCCCGTCGTTGCATTAATGGTGCGAACACCTGAGCCTGGAATATTGAAGCTAATCGTGTCGCCCTCGTTGGCAGCATTGATCGCTTCGCGTAAAGTGCAATCGGCTGCGTTACAGACGCCGTCGTTATGATCGTCAGCGGTGTTAACAGTGAAGGTCGCGGCGAGGGCAACGGGCTCGACTGCGTGGCGGATGCTGTCCGGCAGAAAATGCCACAACGCAAAACCAGCGGCGAGCAGGAGCGTAGCCCAAATCGCGGTCGTTAATCGGGAGCGTTTCTTGGACATTCTTCTAATCCGTTTGGCCCAAGGTCAGAACCGCCTGCGGTAGCGGGCGGTTGATCTCTCATGGCCCAAATCTCTGCCGATACTCGGTCGAAGTAATGAACGCCTTGACCATCTCGGACTTCTGAAAGTCGCCGTTGAATTGAAGTAGCTTTTGCTGCCAGAAGTAATAGCCCGCGTAGTTAGAATCAGGATAATCGTCTGGATGGCGGCGCAGATATCCAAAGTACTGCATGAGCAACAACGCGCGATTGAATTCCCGCTGAACCAGAAGTGGATTCTCGGCCACGTCGCGCAGCGCCCGAGCGCGCGCGGCTATATCGCTCGTGTCTTTCGCACCGCCAAATTCAGCCATGACGGCATCGCCACCTATAGTTGAGGGGACAATACCTGGCAAAGCATACACGAACAGCCATTTCTCAAACTCCTGGGGCGTCATTGTGGTTGGATAAAGATTTGAGAACCGCGGGCGCTGCACAAAGTCCAGCATGTATGCGCGCTTGTTGTTCTCCAGTACCGCCTCCCAGCCTTCCTGTCCTACTACTACGCCGGCTCCCACTTGATTGAGATCGACCAGAAACTCGTTCATGCGCTCGACGGGCGTTGATACTCCAACCTCACCCGACGGCGTCTGGAAATAGTGGGAACTCGATCCCAAAACCGTATAAGCTCGCTCTACAAAGTAACCGATCTGCTGAAATTCAATGGACAGAAAGAACGCAGATGAAACGCTGACCCTTCGCTGTTCAAGACACGTGTGATCGGAACCGCACGCCAGAATCTGATTGGTCCAGAATTCCAACCCCGCCGCGTCGGGTTCGCGATTAAGAAAATCCAAATATTGCATGCGTACAAAGTACGCCGGGTCGTTTATGGGGTTAGGCCCATTGCCGAGATCGTTGTCGATGATCGTAACGGTCGCCTCGGCCGGCGCGCCGATCGTCGTGGAGCCAACTGCATTAGTGAGCTTGATAGTGAAACTCTCCTGGCCTTCCGCGTATGAATCATCAATGATGAATATAGGGATGGTTTTGGCAGTCTCGCCTGGCGCAAACTTCACAGTCGCGAATCTGCCTTCGTAATCGCAGCGCGAGGAGGCCACCCCGTTCATGACATCGCAATTTTGCTTGTCGGCTGCATCGATGGTGGCGAAGCTAACGCTCGCCGTGCTGGTATTTCCGCTGCGTGTGATCGTTATGTCGACATGTTTGTCGCCTTCTGCAACCGTGTACGATGCCGGGCTGAGTTGAATGGTCGAAACTGTGCCCGGGGGAGGCACACAAGCCGAAAACTCGGAGGTGTTTCCGTTTGAATCAGTTGCTGTTGCGGTAATCACCGGCCCCGTAATCGCGGCGTTCGGCGCCGAGAAACTGAAACTGGCGTTGCAAGAAGCGTCAGTCGTTGCATTCGTGAAGCCGAGGAAAGTCTGGCCCTCGCCGTTGCTTGAAGGATCGCAAGAGGCGTTGGCGAAAAACTCAATTCGGAATTGCGTGCTCGCAGTGCTATTGAGAGTTCCTTGAATCGTAGTCGTAGTCGAGTCCGTCTTCGCCGACGTGATGATGGGAAAGTTTTGCCGGTTGTTTGCGCCAACATCGCTGTCGCAACTGTCGTTCGGATTCGCCGCGTTAAGCGGATCCAGGTCAATACCCAGCCCATTGTTCGAGAAGATCGAATTGCCCAGGATCGCGTTTCCGGTTCCGCTTTGCGCGAATACTCCGGCTGGTGTGCAATAGCGATCTGTGCATCCATTGAAGGCAATTGTGTTCCCGGCACCCGTGACTAGCCCGCCGATATTGTTATTGCTTGCTCCGCCGCTGATCTCTACACCGTTAGAATCATTGCCAACCGCGCCGACTCCATTGACATCAGTGCCGATGAAATTGCCCTGCACGACATTGTTCGTGGCGTTGGCGCCGCTGATAAGAACACCGCTGTCATTTCCCGAAATGATATTTCGCGCAGCCGCAGTCGTCCCGCCGATGATGTTGCTAGCGGAGCCTATGATGCTTACGCCTGTCTGACCTTCATCTCCATATACGGCTACTGCGGCCGTTCCGTCAGCGTTCGTGCCGATAAAGTTGCCAAGTATTTGGCTGCCACTTCCGCCGGAGATAAGGATGCCACTGCCGATAGCAAACTGCTCTGGCCTTGGTCTGTCGGGAAGAATTACGCCGTTGCCTGAAATTACATTACGTGTTCCCGGTTCGGTGCCGCCCACAGTTACGGATCCTGCCGAGATTCTTACGCCGTTAACGTGGTTGCCGTGGGTGGAGATACCATCGGCATCGAGGCCAATGAAGTTGCCGACAATTGAAGTTACAATGCCGCCGGATACTGACACACCCGAGCCGAGATTGCCCGTAATCACGTTGCGTGCGCCAGTCGCCGTCCCGCCGATCGTAGTGCTCTGGGCGCCCGTCAGCACCTCGATGCCGTTGGAATTCCCAATTAGGTTCGCGCAGCCAATTGCACCGCAAGCATACTTAACGGTTCCAGTAGCATCCGTGCCAATGAAATTTCCCTGAACGAAATTGTTTGTCGCGCCGGCGTCTAGAATTCTGACTCCCGCCTCGGCATTTCCCGAGATTAGATTTCGCGCGCCAATAGTTGTTCCGCCGATTATGTTATTAGCAGCGCGGATCACTACGCCGGACGCGTTGCTGACTTTAGTCGTGCCGGCAGAGTTGATGCCGATGAAATTTCCCTGAATTGTCGCGTTGCCGACGAGAATATCGATGCCGTTGCCTTTGTTTCCCGAGATCACATTTCCAGCGCCGCTGGTGATACCGCCGATCGTTATGTTGGGAGAGTTGATGCGAATGCCGCCCGCGAGGTTCGCACTGGCAGCAGTGCCCGCGGCGTTCGTGCCAATGTAACAACTCTGGACGGTGTCGTTGCCAAACGAATCGAAGGTGATCGCGTAGGCGGAGAAGCGATTTATGATGAAACCCCTGATAATTACGTTCGGTGCGTTAATAGCGAATCCGTTTACCCCGGCACCGGCGCCCGCTCCATTTATCTCGATCAGCGGAGCGCCTGCGAAACCTGACTGAGTTGTACCGTCAATCGTGACATCATTGGTAATGCTGAAGCCGCTGGTGGCGTTAATTGTGTGAACGCCTGCGCCCGGAATATTAAGACTGATCGTGTCGCCCGCCTTGGCAGCATTGATTGCTTCACGCAAAGTGCAATCGGCTGCGTTACAAACGCCGTCGTTATGATCGTCAGCAGTGTTAACAGTGAAGGTTGCGGCGAGGGCAGTAGGCTCGATTGCTTTGCGGATGCTATCCGGCAGAATATGCCACAACGCAAAACCAGCGGCGAGCACGAGCGTAACCCAAATCGCGGTCGTTATTCGGGAGCGTTTCTTGTACATGCTTACTCCTTCGGCAAGGTCAGAACCGCCTGCGGTAGCGGGCGGTTGATCTCTCATGGCCCAAATCTCTGCCGGTATTCGGTTGACGAAATGAACGCCTTGACCATTTCGGACTTTTGAAAGTCGCCGTTGAATTGGTTCAGCTTCGTCAGCCAGAAGTCGTAACCAGCATAGCCTGGATCAAGAAGATCATTCGGCTCGCGACGTAGATAACCAAAGTACTCCATCAGTACGAAGGCGCGATTGAACTCCTGACTAATCAGAATCGGGTTTTCCGCTATATCGCGTAACGCGCGGGCGCGCGCCGCGATGTCGTTGGTATTAGTCACTGAGCCAAACTCAGCGATCGCGGCGTTGCGGTCTGTGCCTGAGGGTGTGAAGCCGGCGTTCGCGAACAACCGATCCACAAATTGCGCGGGCTCCATGCCTGTCGGATACCGATCTAAAAAGCTCGGGCCTTGGACAAAGTCTAAAGCAAAGGCTCGCTTATTATTCTCGAGCACCGTTTCCCAACCGCTCTGTCCGACAATTAACCCCGCCCCGATTTGCTGAGTGCCTTGCAGAAAGTCATTTATTTTCACGAACGGCACGGCTAGTTGATGCGAGCCACCAAGCGTGGATTCGACGACAACGTCGCCGAACGCCGCTTTGTAAATGCGTTCGACAAGGTAACCGGTCTGTTGGAATTCTGCCGAAAGAAAGAAAGCGGCTGAGACATTGATCCGCCGTTGTTGAATGCACGGCTGATCGAGGCCGCATGAAATAATCTGATTAGTCCAGAAGTCGAAGCCGCTTTGATCCGGCTCGCGATTAAGAAAATCCAAATATTGCGTACGAACAAACGAGCCGGGCGCATCTATCGGATTAGGTCCATTCGCCAAGTCATTGTCAGTGATGGTCACGTTGGCCACGACCGGGTCGCCCAGAAATGCGCCAGCCGTATTAAAGAGCTGGACAGTAAAAGTCTCCGGACCTTCCACGTATGAGTCATCGACGATGAACACCGAGATCGTCTTGGAAGTCTCGCCCGGAGCGAACTTCACGGTGGCGACCCTTTTTTCGTAATCGCAGCGCTCGGAAGCCACGCCGTTTGTGACATTGCACCTTTGCAAGAACGCAGAATCGCCGGTTCTGAAGGAGACACTCGCTGAGGCGGTATTGTCGCCCAAGCGGGTGATGGTGGTGTCGACACGCTTGCCACCCTCGCCGATCGTGTATGACGCAGAATTGAATTGAATCGTTGGGAAAAGACCCACCAGAGTTACGCAGGCCGAAAACTCTGAGGTGTTGTTGCTTGAATCTGTGGCGGTCGCCGTAATTACCGGTCCGGTCACCGCACCATTCGGCAGTGAGAAAATGAAGCTCGCGTTACAGGAAGCGTCCGTGGTTGCATTCGTAAACCCGAGGAAGGTTTGGCCCACTCCGTTGTCGCAAGCGTCGTTGGCAAAAAACTCAATTCTGAATTGCGCGTTCGGATTGCTATTCAAAGTTCCCTGAATCGTCGTGGTGGTTGAATTCGCAGTCGCCGAAGTGATGACCGGAAAGTTTTGCAAATTATTTGGACCAACGTCGCTGTCGCAACTGTCATTCGGGGTAACGCCAATCGAACCCAGATCGATTCCCAGGCCGCCGCTTCCGATGAAAAAAGGGCTGTGGGCGTTTGAGAAAATCGAATTACCGAGAATCGCGTTTCCGGTCCCCGCGATGATGGCAACTCCGGCTTTTGAATGAAACTCAATATCATTCCCATTAGCAGCGATTGTATTTCCGGCGCCGGCAGGCGTTCCGCCGATTGTATTGTTGCTTGCTCCGTCCGAAATGGTGACTCCATCAAAAAGATTCTTACCGATGAAGTTACCTTGCACCAGATTGTTCGTCGCTTGTGTGCCTGTTAGTTTCACGCCCTCAAGGTTACCCGATATGATGTTCCGCAGGGCGACCGTGGTCCCACCGATGATATTGTTGGCCGCGTCGACGATAATCACGCCTGCCGGTTGATACAGGGCCACAGTTGGTAGAACACTTCCGTCAGCACTGGTTCCGATAAAATTACCAAGGACCTGGTTACCCATACCACCGACGATAACGACTCCGCCCGCTGCAGCAACCACTTCCGGCCGTGGTTTGTCGGCAATATCGAGCGTCAGAGCATTTCCCGAAACGACATTACGCGAAGCCGCCGTGGTGCCTCCGATCGTTATGCCACCAGCGTTGATGCGAATGCCACCGGCGCCGTTTGCACTGGCGGCAGTGCCCGTTGCATTTATGCCAATGTAGCAGCCCTGAACACTGCTATTGCCGAATGAATCGAAATTGATTGCGTAACCGGGAAAGCGATTTATGATCAAGCCTTTAATGCTTACGTTTGGAGCGTTAACGTTCAATCCGTTCACTCCCGCGCCCGCACCGCCGCCGCTAATCTCGATGAGCGGCGCGCCAGCGAAGCCTAACTGAGTAGTGCCATCGATGATCACCGCTTTCGTGATGCTGAATCCGTTGGTTGCGTTTATTGTGTGAACACCTGAGCCGACAACGTTGAAGTTGATCGTGTCGCCTGCATTGGCAGCATTGATCGCTTCACGCAAGGTGCAATCGGCTGCATTACAGACGCCGTCATTATGATCGTCGGCAGTGTTAACAGTGAAGGTAGCAGCGAGGGCAACGGGCTCGACTGCGTGGCGGATGCTGTCTGGCAGAAAATGCCACAACCCAAGACCTGCGGCGAGCACAAGCGCAGCCCAAATCACGTTCGTTATTCGGGAGCGATTCTTGTACATGCTTACTCCTTCGGCAAGGTCAGAACCGCCTGGGTAGCGGGCGGTTGATCTCTCATGGCCGAAATCTCTGCCGGTATTCGGTTGACGAAATGAACGCCTTGACCATCTCGGACTTTTGAAAGTCGCCGTTGAATTGATTCAGCTTTGTCAGCCAGAAATCGTAGCCCGTATGGTCCGCGTCTCGACCTTCATTTGGATTGCGGCGTAGATAACCAAAATACTGCATCAGCACGAACGCGCGATTGAATTCCTGTTGTGCGAGAGTTGAGTTTTCAGCCACTCGTCGCAGCGCGCGAGCGCGCGCGGCATTGTCGGACGAGGAACCAGCGCCATTGAATTCCCCAATGGCCGACTCGCGCTCCAGCGCCGATGGCGTCACGCCGGCATTGGCGAATAGCGCCTCGACAAACTGCACCGGAGTCATCCACGTGGGATAACCAAGCGCGAAGCGCGGGCGTTGCACGAAATCGAAAGTGAAGGCCTGCTTGTTACCCTCAAGCACGGTTTGCCACCCACCTTGGCCTACGATCAAATCCTGGCCAATCCGTTGCGTATCCGGCAGAAATTCATCAAAGCGCACGATCGGCGCTGCAAGCTGGTGCGCGCCGCCAAGGCCTGAAGTCACGAGCGCATCGCCATAGGCAGCCTTGTAAATGCGTTCGACCAGAAAACCCGTCTGCTGGAATTCGAGCGACAGAAAGAAAGCTGCCGAGACATTGATGCGCGCAGTCTCCATGCATTTCTGGTTCGAGCCGCATGAAGTTATCTGCCTGGTCCAGAAGTTAAGGCCACTGTCATCCGGGACGCGGCTCAAGAAATCACTGTAATGCTGGCTTACAAAGAACTGCGTCGCATCCAACGGGTTGATCGTTGGCGGCAAAACATCGTCCTCAGTTATGGTCAGCACGGCATTCGTCGAAGCGCCGAAACTCGAACTGCGCGCATTGCTCAACGTCAGATTTACCGTTCTGTCGCCTTGAACATAAGCATTGTTCGTAATCGGAATCACAATCGCTTTTTCGCCCTCTCCGGCTGCGAAACGAAGAGACCTGAATATCGGCGTGTAATCCGAACGCGCCCGAGCCGTGCCATCGGAAGTTGCAAAGTCGACACTTGCTTCACCGGAAAGATCTCCGAGTCGGGTTACCAGGATGCGAGCACCTCCATCCCTTTCAGATACTCCATAAGCCGGAGCATTTAATTGCAGAGTCGCAGGGAGCGGAGACAGGACTTGTTTCGGAGTCAGCGACTGCCAGTCATAGACGATTCCCACTACAGGCTGATTTGCGATTGGATGTTGATTGCTGCCATCGGCATTCATCAAAAAAATCTCAGTGCACAGTGTGCCAGTGGCGCAGCTGGGTTGATTGCGATCAGAATCGAAAGCAATCAGACTTCCGTCCGGCGACCATACCGGAGCAACATCACGATATGCTCCGTTCGTTAATTGACTTGGAGTTCCGCCTGCGCTGTTTACAAGGTAGAGATTGATAAGGCTGTGAGGATCGCTCGCATCAATCAGTCGCGAGTACAGAATCCTCGAGCCGTCGGGCGACCAGGCAACGTGGCCGCCAGGCGCGGCATTATTCGCAACACTTGTCATCCCGCTGCCATTGGCATTCATCACGAACACGAAGTCCTCGCCTTGAATGGACAAATTAATTGTCCTGGCAATAAGCGCGATTCTCGTGCCATCGGGTGACCAGGCTAGCCTTCCATGATAGGAAACACTTTGGTTGATTCTAACCGGATCGCCTCCAGCTGCATCCATGACCCAAATGGTTGAAGATGAACCTGAGCCGAAACCGCCTGTTACAAAGACTATTTTCTTACCATCGGGTGACCACGCAGGCAGACTGGCTAAGACATCGTTATCCGACATGTAGCTGAACCGCGTCAGATTGCTGCCGTCGGCATTCATCAGGAAAATGTCGCACGGCGGGCATATTGCGAAAGCTATCTGGCTGCCATTGGGCGACCACGCAGGAGATGAACCGTAGGTCACGTTGGACTGGTCAGTGCCATCAGCATTCATCACAAAGATGTTCGAGGCATTGGCGCTGTATTTCACAAAAGCGATCTTGCCATTGGTGCCAAGCGCCACATCTGTTCTGGCCGCATTGACGGTGGGCCATGCTAACAATTGAAGAGGTTGACTCTGGGCAACGCTTGACGATGAGAAAAGCAAGATACAGAAGAATGTGGGTGTGAGAAATTGCGACATAACGATCTCCTCAAGGGCCGAACCGTTTGCGATATTCACCCGAAGTAATAAAGGCCTTTACCATCTCCGCTTTTTGAAAGTCGCCGTTGAATTGATTCAGTTTCGTTAGCCAGAAGTCGTAGCCCGTGTAATCTGAATCAGGAAAATCGTTGGGATTGCGGCGCAGGTAACCAAAGTACTGCATCAACACGAACGCGCGATTAAATTCCTGCTGAGTGAGCGCCGGATTCTCAGCCACCCTTCGCAATGCACGAGCACGCGCCGGATTGTCCGCGGAGGAAGACGCGCCGCTGAATTCGCCAATGGCTGCCTCTCGCTCTGACACCGATGGAATTACACCCGCATTGGCAAATAACGCGTCGACAAACTGCACGGGCGTCATCCAGGTGGGATAAGCAAGCGCGAAGCGTGAGCGCTCCACAAACTCGGAAAAGAATGCCTGCTTGTTTGCCTCCAATTGCTGCTGCCAATTTCCCTCGTTGACGATTACGCTAGAGCCAATCTTCTTCGCGTCGGGAAGGAATTCGTTGAACTTGAGCGGCACTGGAGCGCCCGCCAAATTCCCATAGGCCACTTTGTAAGTGCGATAGATCAGATAGCCGGTTTCGTGAAACTCTATCGAAAGAAAGAATGCTGCTGAGACCTGAGCCCGGCGTTCGGTGCGGCAAGTGTTACCGCCACAGGTATAGATATTGATGTTCCAGAAGCGCCATCCTAATGGATCGGGGTCACGGTTGAGGAAATCTTCATACTGTTGTCTGACAAAGTAGTCGGTATTGTCGATCACACTGCTGGAGATCGGACTGATCAGCGCGTCCTTAATCCCTCCCACAAAGGTGCCGTTACCAATCACGTCGGATAAATGCACATAAACCGTGTCTCCGGAATATGCCGAACCGGGATATACGATCGTTTTTGAACGCTCGCCCGAAGCGAAGCTAAGCGTTCCCTGTGGACTACCCTGCAACATCTCTCCATTCCGAGGAATCTGATAGTCACACGATACTGCCTCGTTCACATTCCCAGTGCGCGTCACAATGATCTCAGTTTTAGGCGAGGCGGAGTTCGGAACAGAATACAAGTTTGAACTAAGACTTAGAATGGCTGGCGGCGGATCGTAGGCAGGCGAGGATAGCGGTTGCCAAGCCGGCGAAGTGTTATAGCCAAAGTCAGATTCGGAGGCCTTGGCAAAATGATTCGTAATATTTGTTTGACCACCACCGTCAGCTTCCATCACAAAAATTGCGTAGCCGTCGTCAGAATTTATGTATCCACCATACGGAGGATCTTCGATCGTGTAGTGCGTCGCTAAATGACGGTCAAACAAAATCTGAGTACCGTCAGGCGAATACCGCGGACTTTCATAATCATCTGAGTAATGAGTGAGTTGTTTCAGTTCAGTTCCAGTGGGATTGATAGTGTACAACTCGTTACAGCCACCATTATGACAATTAAGCGTGCCCGGTCCGACGATCAGTAGTTTGGAGCCATCCGTCGACCAAGATGGCGAGCCGTACATCCGCATTCATCAGGAATATCTTCTGTCCGCCTTCACGGTTGCTCATAAAAGCGATTTGCTTTCCATCGGGTGACCAACTGGCGAACGCGTTCAGCGCGTCGTCCTTCGTTAGCCTTATAGTGTTCTTTCCATCGGTGTCAACGATAAAAATGTTCGCCGTCGGGCAAGTCTCAATATGATTAGAAAGCTTGATGCGAAGGCCAGAAGCACCGAAAAGACAGCCATAGGCGCCTGCCTCAAACAGAAACTTCGTTCCATCCGGCGACCATTCAAACCTTCCGATCTCAGGAATCGACGAAATCGAGATCGGGCCTAAATCGCTATCGTCGGCGTTCATCACAAAGATCACATACGAGCCGCCGTCTCTTCGCCCGTAACTTTGAAAGGCTATCTTTTTTCCATCGGGCGAGTATTTCGCGTTGAAGTCATACGCGTACGATGGCGCATTCGGACCAGTGGGTAGCGTGGTCAACTGGGACAGATTGCTTCCATCACCATCCATAGTCCAGAGGTTGAAGCCCGTGCCATGACTGTTGCGGTCGCTCGAGAATACTATCTTGCCATTCGCCTTCGCGTTAGTCGGCAAGTCTGTTGGAAATTTGTTCGCCGAATTAACCGCGGTGGATCTTATGGCTTCGACCTTCCGGGTCGTAAATACTGCTGCTCCTCCTACCACGAAACAAATAAGCAAAAGAAAGCACGCTGCCTTTGCGTGGATCGAATTAAACCGAATATCAAGCATGAATAACTTCCTCTCTGGCGGTCAGCCTCAACTTCATTCTAATCACAGCGGGCCAAAACGGCTGCGGTACTCGCCGGAAGTAATGAACGCCTTGACCATCTCCGCCTTCTGGTAGTCGCCATTGAACGCATTCAGTTTATTCAACCAAAAGTCGTACCCTGAGTAGCCGGTGTCAGGACGTTCGTTAGGATTGCGACGCAAGTAGCCGAAATATTCCATCAGCACGAAGGCGCGATTGAATTCAGAGTTGTAGAGCTTTTGATTCTCTGCAATCTGTCGCAATGATTGGGCGCGCGCGGACGTGTTGCTCGTATCAATGGCGTCGCCGAACAGAGCGAGAGCGGCGGCGCGCTCGCTAGATGACAGCACGTTTCCCGCGTACTGATTCAAGTTGTCGACAAACTCTGCCGGCGTCAGGGTTACTGGAAACGCGTTTGTGAAGCGCGAGCGCTGCACGAATTGAGCGAGAAAGTTCTGCTTATTATTCTCCAGCACCGCGTCCCACCCGTTCTCGCCAACGATCACCCCTTGGCCTATCTGCTCAGTTTCCACTTGAAGCTCATCCAAGCGCACAATCGGCACCGCCAGTTGGTGCGCGCCGCCCGACGTTGACGCGCCCGTGGCGTCGCCGTAGGCGGTCTTGTATATGCGCTCGACCAGATAAGCCGTTTGCTGGAACTCGATTGATAGAGCGAAGGCAGCGGAGACGTTGGCCCGTTTGGTGTCAAGGCATTGCTGATCTGCACCGCACGAACTAATCTGATTGGTCCAGAAACCAAAACCGCTCGCGTCGGGCTCGCGAGCGAGAAAATCCAGGTAGTGCTGGTGAACAAAATAGTCCGTGTTGTTTAGATTGCCCGGCGTCACATTGATTAACGCGACCGTCAATTGACCACTAATACAAGCAGCCAAATCCGATCTGGTATCGCGATTGAAATCTGCTACGGTAATCGCGAGGCCGCCAACGCTGTCAATGAAACTCCCAGCGTTCTGGAAAGTTCCATCGCCGTTGCCTAATAGGACCTGCACATTCTTTGATTGGAAGATTCCGACCGACGCCAGATCGATTCGTCCGTCACCATTGAAATCCCCCAATCCGATGTCCGTCGGAGTGTTATCCAGATGATATTCGGGGCCGGCTTTGAAGCTGCCATCGCCGTTACCCAGGAGAATAATCGCCGAACTAAAAAGGCTACCCACAGCCACGTCGAGTTTGCCATCGCGATTGAAGTCATTCGCGATGATGTAGTAAGGAGCTGCGTCAAGATGATAAGTTATCGGCGCTTTGAGGGTGCCGTCGCCGTTGCCTAACAACATTACAAGGTTGTTGTTG
>QHXG01000235.1 GCA_003222845.1 Acidobacteriota bacterium
TTCCCGCAAGTATCGAGATCGCCAGCGTGAAGAGAAGAATTCGCGCGTCCGGATGAAGATCGAGCGGCACGGGGAACGCGCCTGAGGAAACCAGTCGCAAGAGGACCGCATCTGCCCATTGAGCAAAAAGCAAACCCAACGCGCCGCCTATCAGCGCCAGCGCTAAGCTTTCCGTCAAAAGTTGCTGCACGAGCCGTCTTCGGGTAGCTCCCAAGGTCACGCGCAAGGCGATTTCCCTCTGACTTGCAGTGGCGCGCGCCAACAGCAGATTCGCAACGTTGGCGCATGCAATCAAGAGCACCAGGCCCACCAGCGCCATCAAAATTAATAAGGGCTGGCCAAACGATTCATGCATTGTGGAAGCGCCTCGACTGCCCTCAACCAGCGCAATGTTCTGGTTCAAATATTCGCGGCGCTCGTCAGCCGAAACTTCCCCGGCTTCTGCTTGAAGCAACTGTTGGAAGACAAGGTTGATGCTGGCTCTTGCTTGCGCCACGGTCACGCCCGGTTTGAGCCGAGCCATGACTTGCAGCCACATGACCTGTCCTTCGCTTCTAATCTTCGGTGGTGAAAGTGCGTCTCCCCATGCCGGAACGACCTCCATCTGCATCGTCAACGGAATCCAGATGTCTGTTGCGTGGCCGACGGTCTCGCCCGAGAATCCTTCAGGCGTAACACCGATAATGTCGAATGTAGTCTGACGAATGCGAATTTTGCTGGAGAGCGCTGCCGGGTTGAGTGCGTAATGGTTCTTCCAATAATCATAGCTGATTACTGCCTCCGGATTGGCGTCTCGCGCTTTGTCCGCCTCATCAGAGAAAGTGCGGCCGCGAATAGCGTTCACTCCGAGAACTGAAAAGTAGGCGCCGCTCACCAGACTAACGCGAGCGGGTGCAGCGTCGCTGCTCTGGCTGGCGTTCGCATCCGCGACATCCAGACGGAGCAGGTTGCTATTGCTGGCGAAGATACCGGAAAAGACCTGATTATGATCGCGCAGCCACTCGAATTCGTGATAGGAAAAGAGAGTCCGGTTCGGTCTCCCAACCCTTTCTCCACCCTTGTGAATCAGGATCCGAGAGGATGACGAGCTGCTGCGGATCCCTCACGGGCAGCACGCGCAGCATCACTGCATTTGTGACTGTGAAAATAGCCGTGTTGGCCCCAATGCCGAGCGTGAGAGTTAACACGATGATCGCGCTGAAGCCCGGACGCTTCAATAAACTTCTAATCGCGTAGCGAATGTCGCTGAATAATGTTTCCATGGCGTCTAGTCAGAACCACCTGCCAAAGCTGGTGCCTTAATTCTTTTTCAAGTCGACTCTGATATTGCATTGAACCACCCGCTACCGCAGGTGGTACTGACTTCATTCGTATCGCAGAGCAACCAACGGGTCGACTTTCGTCGCGCGCCTACCGGGCACGTAACAAGCCACGAGCGCCACGCCCGTCAGTAGGACCGCGATAGTTACAAACGTTACCGGATCGGTTGGGGCGACGCCGAAGAGCATGGTCCTCATCAAACGCGTCAGACTGAAAGCGCCGATCAAGCCCAGCGCGACCCCAAACAGGACGAGGATCATTCCTCGTCCGATCACCATTCTGAAAACGTCTCGCCGCTGCGCCCCGATAGCCATGCGAATACCGATCTCGTGCGTGCGTTGAGTGACGGTGTAACTCATTACACCGTAGATGCCGACCGCTGAGAGGATCAAGGCAAGCGAGGCAAGGACCGCGAGCAAGGCCATTGAGAGGCGTTCGGTCGCGAGCGATTGGTCCAGGGTCTTCTCCATCGTGCTCACGTTGAAAACGGGTTGATTCGGATCGAGCGTCTGAACTTCGCGCCGTACGGCGGCGATCACGCTCAAAGGGTCCGTCGTCGTGCGGATGATCAGGCTCATTCGCGGTGAGAGCATTGGTAACAGATCGTCGGGAGCCTGATTGAAAGGCAGATACAGTTGTGGTTGAACTCGCTCTTCGGCGTCCAGGCCGAAGTGTTTGACGTGCGCCACGACCCCGACAATCTCAGCGTCAGGGTTGTCCTTGCCGTCACCCGCGAGGTAATGTCCGATCGGTTCTTCGTTGGGAAATTGCTGGCGCGCGAAAGTTTCGTCAATCACGGCGACCCGCGGGCTGTGTTGCGTGTCTTGCATGGTGAAGAATCTGCCTTTGATAAGGCGAATGCCCATTGCTTGCAGGTAATCGGGACTCGGGTTGTAAAGCATCGTCTGCGGTTGTTTGCCGGGTTCGGGTTTTGGACGTCCGACGATGGCGAACGAAGTATCGGCGGTCGCGCCGAGTGGTATTCCATTTGAGAACGCCGCCGACTCGACGCCCGGCAATGCCTTGATGCGTCCATTTAAGTCGTTGAAGAAGTTGAGGACTTTCGCGCCTTGATCCTGCTTCGCATTAAGCGCAAGTTGCATGGTCAGCAGATTCTGCGGCTTGAAGCCAGGATCGGTATCCAGGATGCGCACGAAGCTCTTGACTAGAAGTCCGGCGCCGACTAAGAGCACGAGCGAAAGCGCTACCTCGGAAACAACCAGCGTGCTGCGCAACCATGCGCTTCGTCCGCCGGGCCCTGAGCCACGCCCCCCTTCTTTGAGGGTGTCGTGCAAATCGGACTTGGCGGCGGCGAGGGCCGGAGCCAAACCAAAAACGATGCCGGTCACGAGCGAAACGAGCAGCGTGAAGATAAGGACGCTACTGTCTAATCTGATCACCGCCGTGGTTGGCAAGGTGTCAATGCTGGCGGAGCGAAGCAGGTCAATTCCCCACACCGCGAGGAGCAATCCGATAATGCCGCCAAGAAGGGCGAGCAATACGCTCTCGGTGAGTAGTTGGCGGATAATGCGCAGACGTCCCGCGCCGAGCGCCGCCCGAATCGCCATCTCTTTTTGTCGAGTCGCGGCCCGCGCTAGAAGTAAGTTGGCGACGTTCGCGCAGCCGATGGCCAGCACAAAGCCGACCGCGCCGAGCAAGATAAGCAACGGCCGGCGCACGTCGCCGACGAAAGCTTCGTGCAACGGCGTAAGCGTGGCGCTGTTTCCCTTCATGCCATACTGCACGCCGATGCGCTGGGCCATTGCAATCAATTCGGCGCGTGCTGTCTCAACCGTCACGCCGGGCTTCAAACGCGCAATCGCGTAGATGCCGGGATGATTGCCGCGCTCCTTCATCTCGTCGGCGCGCAATCCGATGGGCACGAACACGTCGGTTGGCGTGCCGAAGACGTAAGTTGCGGGCAGCACACCGATGACCGTGTAGCTCGCGCCGCTCAGGGTTAC
>QHXG01000236.1 GCA_003222845.1 Acidobacteriota bacterium
GTCCGCATAAGGTAGCGGCCGCAAGAGCGCCGCGTTGACAACCGAGAAAATCGCTGCGTTCGCGCCAATTCCCAGCGCCAGCACCACCACCACAATCGCGGTCACGCTCAAATTCTTGCCCATCATTCGCACCGCGTATCTTAGGTCTTGCCAAAGTGTGTTCATCGATCACCTCGTCTTTCTTTAGATCATCACTCGTACCTGAGCGCCACCAGCGGATCGACTTTCGTTGCGCGTCGCGCCGGAAACCAGCATGCCAACAACGCGATACTCATCAACAGCAACGCGATGACAACGAAAGTCAGCGGATCGCTTGCGCTAACCGCGAAAAGCAGACTCTTCATCAATCGCGTCAGCGCAAACGCGCCAAGCACACCGATACCGATACCGACAACGATCAATTTCATACCTTCGCCGACAATCAGCTTCAGAACGTCGCGGCGCTGAGCGCCCAGCGCCACGCGGATACCGAGCTCCCGCGTGCGTTGCGCGACCGCGTAGCTCATCGTGCCGTAAATTCCAGCCAGGGCCAGAACAACGGCGAGCACAGCGAAGGCTCCCAGCAGCCAAAGATTGAAGCGGCGCGGCGTGACCGAGTCCGCGACAAAGTCTTCGAAGGGACGTACGTTGAAAACGACAACGCGCGCATCCAGCGTTTGGAGTGCTCGCTGGACCGAGAGTGTCAGAGAAGCCGGATCGTTCTGACTGCGAACCAGAAAATTCATGATTGGAAAAGTTGACGATTGCCGGTACGAGACGTAAAACGCAGGCAAAGCTTCGGCGTCGAGGCCTCGGTGCTTAACGTCGCCGACCACACCGACTATTTCACCCTTGATAAAATCGGTGTCGCCTTCGAGCCGCGCCCCAATCGGATCACGCCCCGGAAAATAGGTGCGCGCGAAGGCCTCATTGATGACCAGAACATGGGGCGTCTCCGCAGTGTCGTGTTCGTCGAACCCGCGGCCCTTTTTCAGAGGGATATGCAACGTCTCAAAGAACGACGGTGTGACAACGCGATAGTCCGCAACTGCTTCGTTCTTGGCTGTGAGAGGCGACTGTCCTTTGATACTGAACGGTTGCTGCAGGGTCCGCCCCCCAAAGGGCAGATGAGAAATCGCGCCGACTGAAGTGACTCCGGGTAACTCTGCGAGCTTCTCTGTCGCTTGCCGAAAAAGCAATGCCCGGCGTGCGCTGTCAGGGTAATCCCCAAAGCTCAGGGAAAGACCCGCGCTCAAAACATTTTCCGATTGAAAGCCAGGAGTAACGGCCTGAAGTCTCCAAAAACTTTTTATCAAGAGACCAGCGCCTACCAGCAAGACAAGAGCCAGCGCCATCTGCGTGACGACCAGCGAGCGGCGAAAGTGATTCGACCGCCGCGGGGTTGTGCCCAGGCTGTTGCCCTGCTTGAGCGCACTCTGTAGGTCCGAGCGCGAGGTTTGCAGCGCCGGTACCAGGCCAACGATGATGGCGGTCAGTAAAGTGACCCCCACCGCAAACTCCAGCACTGGCAAACTGATTGCAGCGGTTCGTAGTCGTGGTACGGATTGCGGCCCAAGCGTGCGGAAGGCGGCTAGTCCCCATTGGGCCAGGACCAAGCCCAAGCCAGTCCCCCCAACGGCTAGCAGCAAACTCTCAACCAACGATTGCCGCACGATGCGCCAGCGACCGGAACCAAGCGCGAGCCTGACCGCGATCTCTTTGCGCCGTGAAACTGCGCGCCCGAGTTGTAGATTGGTAACGTTTGCGCCGGCGATCAATAAGACGAAAACGACCGCGCCAAATAACATCGGCAAGGCAGTCAGCGCACTGCCGAACAGGTATTCGCGGAATGGCATCACTGCCACATCCCAGCCTGCGTTGGTGTCAGGGAATTCTTCAGCTTGCCGGCGAGCCAACGCGCTGATTTCGGATTGTGCCTGCTCTACGGTGACGTTAGGTTTGAGCCGCGCGATCGTTCGTGAGTTGTGTGACCCGCCGCGTGGCGTATCGGCGCGATCGATCGCCGAGGTTATAAACAGATCAGCGCCCTGCGGAAAATTCAATTCAGCCGGCATCACGCCGACGATCGTGCTGGACTGATTCTCCCGAGTGCCGAGATTCACTTTGCGGCCAATTACACTTCGTTCGCCACCGAACTGCCGCTGCCACAAAGCGTAGCTAATGATGGCACTGTTTTCATGACCGTCACCTTCCGTGAAATCCCGCCCCAACACAGGCATGACGCCGAGCGTCTGAAAGAAGTTGGTCGTAACGTAGACTCCTTCGACTCGCTCGGGGGTGATCGCACCATAGAGATTCAGCGGAAGAGTTCCCCACGAAGCTATCTGGTCAAAGCTTTGGGCCTGATCGCGATAGTCGAGAATGTCAGCGTCGTTGAGGAAAGTCCCGCTTACCCCAAGCGCCGGGTTGCGATTTGAAAGCCAAACGACGCGGTCGGAATTCCTATAAGGTAAGGGGCGAATGAGTACCGCATGGACTACGCTGAAAATTGCCGTGCTGGCGCCGATGCCCAGCGCCAGCGTGATGATCGCAACCAAAGTAAAACCCGGTCGCTTGACCAACATGCGCGCGCTGTAACGTATGTCTTGCCAGAGTGTACTCATCACACGCCTTCTCCAGAACCTGCTTATGTCCGATATGCTTGAGCTTGTCGATGACCATCAAGCCCAAGCATATTCCGACATCATCATTCGTAACGCAGCGCTACCAGCGGATCGACTTTGGTTGCGCGCCGCGCTGGGATGTAGCAAGCAATCCCGGCCACGCAGGCCAGAACCGCGGGAATGATCGCGAAGGTGATGCGATCAGTCGCGCTAATGCCGTAAAGAAAACTCGTCAGAAACCTTGTCACGATCCACGCCGCGCCCATTCCAAGTGCAACCCCACAGACCACCAATCCCGTTCCCTGCCACAACACCAGCCTGAACACGTCCGCCGCCTGAGCACCCAGAGCCACGCGGATGCCAAGTTCGCGCGTCCGTTGCGAAACAGCGAACGACATAACGCCATACAAACCTATCGAGGCCAGCACCAGCGCCAGGGTTGCGAAGACGCCCACCAGAATTGCACCCATTCGTGCCGCATAGAGTGAATTGACTATCCATTCGCTCATTAGAGTCGGATTGTTAACGGGCAGGTTTTTCTCCAGTGCCTGCACTTCGCTGCGAACCGCCGCTACGATGCTCGTCGGGTTGCCGGCTGCTCTCACATGTAAGGTCATCCCGGTTTCATGGTTTTGTTGGAGCGGCAGATATACGAATGGAGTCGGTGGTTCCCCAAGGGTGACATATTTGCTGTCGTGAACCACGCCTACGATTTCCTTCCATGGTCCCGCCGCACCATTGAAGCTGATCCTCCGTCCGATAACCTCCTCTCCGGGAAAGTGCCGCCTGGTGAACGAATCGTTAACAATCACGACGCCCGGCTTTTCTTCCGTGTCCTGAAGATTGAAGTCGCGTCCATGCAATAGCAAAATCCCCATCGTCTGAAAATATTTAGGACCGACGACATTTACGCTCACGGAGTTTGAGTCGCTTCCTGAGGATCCCGCACCTTCACTACGAAACTGATTATCTGAGCCTGCCCTTCCTTCGATCGCCAAGCTGCGCCCTGACGAGCCCCCTCCGAGCGCAACGAGCCGCGCGACACTCGCCGATTGGACTCCGGGAATCGCCTCGACTCGCTCAACTGCCTGTCGGTAGAACTCGCGACCTTGCGGCTTGGTATACCGCAGAAGATTAATGTTCAGCGGCGCCGTCACAACCTTCTCGGCGTCAAAACCAGGAGTGATCGCCTGGGCGTGGCGCAGACTACGCAAGAACAAACCGGCAGCGATTAACAACACAACCGATAATCCGATTTGCGTAACCACCAAAAGATTCCGCAGATTGAAACGGGCCCTTTGATCGGTAGCTGTCCAAGATTCATCCTTGAGCGCTGGAATAATAGCCGGCCGCGAGATCCGCAGAGCAGGCGCCAGTCCGAACACGATTCCGGCGAGCAATGCCAGTGCCAGCGTGAAGAGAAGCACCCGCAAATCGATCGAGAACTGAGGTGCGAGTGGTAACGCCCCGGCCGGCGGCGGCATTGCTCTTAACCAAGAGGCGGCCCACCATGCGAGGAGTAACCCCAGGATTCCGCCCAGCGTTCCTAGTAAGACGCTCTCGGTCAGGAGCTGGCGCACAATTCGCCACCTGGTCGCGCCGATTGCCAGCCTTATCGCGATCTCTTTACCGCGCGCCGAACCGCGTGCGAGCAGCAGGTTCGCAACGTTCGCGCAAGCTATCAGGAGTACCAGGCCGACTACCGACATCAGCAACACGGCGACCGAACCGAATTGCCCGAGCTGTTCTGGATCGTCGCTTTGGCTGAAAGCGAAAACCTTCACGCCACGATTGCGATTCGTTTCGGGGTAGGCGTTCTCCTGTTGCTTCGCAATCAGCATCAACTCAGCCTGTGCTTGCGCGATGGTAACTCCCGGCTTGACTCTACCGAGGCTGTATAACCAGCGATTCCCACGCTTTTTGAGCAAGTCGGGATCCATCTCGCCGGAGTAACCACCGCGTGGTGGACGCACAATGGCCTGCATCATCATCGGCACGTACAGATCCCTGACCACACCGAGTTGCGCGCCGCCAAATTCCGGAGGCGCAACTCCGATAATCGTAAAGTTGTGACCATTGAGCAGCATTTGCCGCCCGACAATGTTTTGTTCGCCACCGAAGCGACGCTGCCAAAGACCATGACTGACCACAACCACCGGGTGTGCGCCAGGCGTCAGGTCGTCTTCCGGAGTGATCACCCGTCCCTTCTCGGCGCCGACTCCGAGAACCTGGAAGTAATTGCCGGTAACCACAGCTCCGCTCACCAAATCACTCTGATCATTACTGTTGAGGCTCGCAGTAATTCCGCCCCAGGCGATGAGTCCATCAAAGACATGATTCTGATCGCGCATTTCGGCGTAATCCGGATAAGAGAAAATGCTGCCAGGATTGCCATTGAAAACGTAAACCAGATTCTCAGGATGAGGGACGGACAAAGATCGCATCAACGTAGCATTGACGGCGCTAAAAATTGTGCTGTTTACACCCACGCCCAGCGCCAACGTCATTGCCGCAATGGCTGTGAACGCGCGATGTTTGAGCAGGCTGCGAATTCCAAAGCGAATGTCCTGAATTAGAGTCTCCATAACGTCAACCCATCCTTTCGTTGCTGTTACTCGTACCGCAGGGCCACCAGCGGATCGACCTTGGTCGCGCGGCGCGCCGGGATGTAGCACGCCAGCAATGCCACGCAGGTCAGCAGCAGTGCTACGCCCGTAAGGGTGGCCGGATCGGTCGCGCCTACACCGAAGAGCAGGTTCTTCATCAACCGGGTCAAAGCGAACGAAGCAATTAACCCAATCGCCACACCCACCAGCGCCAATGCCATACCCTGCATAACGACCAGCTTCAGCACGTCGCGTGCTTGTGCGCCCAGCGCCATCCGCAGACCGATCTCACGAGTACGCTGCGAAACGCTGTAAGCCATCACACCGTAAATTCCGACCCCCGCCAGCAACAGGCCAAGCGCTGAGAACAGACTCAGCAGAGACAAATTAAAACGTTGCGGCGCAATTGAGCGGCTTACCAACTGTTCCATCGAGCGAAGATTTCTAACCGGCAAGCTTGGGTCGAGCTGGCGCATCTCGTTGCGGATTGCGGCGCTGAGCAGTAATGGATCGCCAGTCGTACGCAAGACAAAGCTGGATTGGCGCAAGGTCGCGCTCACGCCTTCGGCAGCCTGGGTTATTGGGACGAATACGGTTGCCGGCGCAGCTACGTCCAGACTTCTCTGCTTCGTCTCGTTGACCACGCCGATGACGCGACGCATCGCCGGATCAAAGCCGACGTACAGTTGCTGGCCCAGCGGTTCAACGTTGGCGAAATTTCGGCGCGCAAACGCTTCATTGACGATGACCACGGGTTCAGCACCGGTCGTGTCCTTCTGATCAGACTGCCTGCCCTGACGCACGGCCATTTTCATCACTCGGAAATAGTCGGGTGAGATCAGACGGTACTCCGTCGAGCCAACCCACTCGCTTTGTCCGGCTAACCGATAGGGCATATTGAGCCACTTATCGAGTGGCAACCGGTTGGTTACCGCGGCGGCTTCGACACCGGGCAGGCCGCGAAATTTCTCGAGCCCGCGCGAGTAGAAATTATTTAGCTTCGCTACAGTGTCGTAGTTCTTTCCTTGGGGCGAAATCTCGAAGCTCAGGAGATTTTGCGTCTCAAAGCCCGGCTCAACGTTGCGCAAATTGGCAAAGGTCCTGAGCAACAAGCCCGCGCCGACCGTCAGCGCCAGGGCCAGCGTGACTTCGACAACGATCAACACGCTACGCAAACGACCGCCGGCACTGCCTCCGCCGATCCTGCTCGCGCCTTCTTTGAGCGCACCATTCACATCCACGCGCAACATCTGCCGAGCCGGGGCAAGGCCGAAGACGATACCGGTCAGAAGGCTTGCCGCCAAACAAAAGACCAATACACGCCAATCCAGATTGATTTCGTCAGCGCGCGGAATCATGCCTTCGGGCAGCAGCTTTCGCATGGCATCCAATCCCCAGATCGCCAACAGCAGTCCTCCAAAACCTCCCATCAGCGCCAAGGCCACACCTTCGGTCAGTAGCTGACGAATCAAACGCCAACTCCCTCCTCCCATCGCCATCCGAATCGCTATTTCTTTCTGCCGCGCCGCCGCCCGAGTCAATTGCAGGTTGGCGACGTTCACGCAGGCGATAAGCAACACAAAGCTGACCGCGCCGAGTAGAATCCACAGCAACTCTCGAACCCTGCTGGTCATATTCACCCGCCAGTTTCGCACTCCGAAGATTTCATTCCTTTGCACTTGCTTCGGGTAAGTAGACCCAAACCTTGCAAACAGCAGATTCATTTCGGCACGCGCCTGATCTGTGGTGACGCCTTGCTTCAAGCGGCCGATGACGGTCCAGTTATGCCCTTCATTTTTGCCGTTGAGGCCCGACGGGACGAAAACATCCTGAGCGCCGAAGTATTCAAAACCGGGAGGCATGATCCCGACGATCGCAGAGGCGTTGCCGTTAAGGGTGATTGTCTTGCCGATTATTCCTGTGTCTGATCCGAAGCGATGGCGCCACAATCCGTCGCTCAAAATCACCACACGTTCACCGGCCGGGCTGTCTTCTTCTCTCGTGAAGGTGCGCCCCCTGGCGGGAAGCACGCCCAACACGCGAAAGAAATCAGCCGATACCATCCAGCCACGGATGTATTCGGTCTGGTTTTCATCGGACAGATACGTGTTCGATCCCAGTTCCTGAGTCGCAGTTACAGCTTCAAATGATTGATTGTTGTCGCGCAGAAAGACGAACTTCGGCTCGCTGAAGGCATCGACATCATCACTACCTGCGTAGGCGCGTCCCAACTCCATCAGCTTTTCCGATCCGGGATAAGGCAGCGGACGCAAGAGCACTGCATTAACGACAGTGAAGATCGCCGTGTTCGCTCCGATGCCGAATGCCAGCGTGAAGACGGCAATCAAAGTAAAGCCGGGTTTCTTCAACAGCATTCGAATGCCGTACCGGAGGTCTTGCCAGATGGTCTCCATAGATAGACTTCCTCCACTTCGCCTCAAATCGACCGAGAAGATTGCCAAATCGGAAAATCCCGGATTTGACTACTCGTATCGCAGGGCCACCAGCGGATCGACTTTCGTTGCCCGCCGCGCTGGAACTAGGCAGGCGATGAGGGCCACGTTCGCAAGCAGAAGCGTCACGCCCGCGAACGTCGCCGGATCGTGTGCTGTCACCCCGAAAAGCAGACTCGTCATCAAACGCGTCAGCGCAAATGAGCCGGCCAGCCCAAACGCAACGCCGCAGAGCGTGAGCGTCATACCGCGCCGCACAACCAGACCGAGGACATCTCGACCTTGCGCGCCGAGCGCGCGGCGGATTCCGATTTCACGGGTGCGTTGCGCGACTGTGTAAGATACGACGCTGTAAAGACCCAGCATCGCCAGGCTGAGCGCGACCGAGGCGAAGACGCCGAAGATGACGAGACTGAAGCGACGCGCGTCGAGCGAAGACAAATAAACGTTCGTGAGTGTGCGAAACGTTGTCGGCGTCTCCGGGTTAAGCGACCGCACCGCCTGTCGCATCGAAGGTATCAGCGTCCCAGGGTCGCCTTGCGCGCGCACGACCACGGAGAGCGAGTAAGACTGCGGTCGCTGAAAAGCGTTGGCATAGACGGTCAGCGCGGGCGCGTCGTCGAGTCCGCCTTCGCGCACGTTGCCCACCACGCCGACAATCTCTAACAGGCGCCTGTCGCCGTCCATGTTGCCGAACTGGATCGTACGGCCGATGGGGTCAGCGCCCGGAAAATATTTCTGCGCCAGCGCTTGGCTGATAACTGCGGCGGGCGGCGCGTTCGGGCCTCCGGTCGCGTCGAACACACGACCTCGCATAACGGGAATGCCCATCGCGGCGAAGTAGCCGGAACTGGCGCGTCTGTAATCGGCGTAGCCCGTGTGCGTCGGATCGTTGTCAATCAGGAACCTCCCGTCCGCGCCTGTGTCCGTCAGCGGCAAGGCGTTGATGCCCCCGACGGCAACGACGCCCGGCAATGGTCTGAGTCGTTCGAGCAGTTGTTGATAAAAGAGCGCGTTTCGTTTCTGTTGATTCTTGTCGTCAGAAGAAGGCAGCGAGAGATTCATCACGACGGCGCTCTCGGGACGAAAGCCCGGATCAACGCGCAGCAGTTGCACGAAGCTCTTGCCCAGGAGTCCGGCGCCGACAAGCAGAATCAAGGTCAACGCCACCTGGGCGACGACGAGCAATCCGCGCAGACGTTTGCCCGCGCCGTGAGTCGTCTGCCCGCGCGCCGCTTCTTTCAATCCGTCTTGTAAGGGTCTGCCTGCGAAGTGCAATACCGACACGACTCCGAGCACGATGGCGATCAATGCTGACAGTGCAAGCGTGAAGATGAGCGCGCGCGCATTCACGCTGATCTCGTTAGCGCGTGGCAGACTTCCCTGGTTTAGCTTGAGAATCAGACCAACGCCCCAGAAAGAGAGCAGCACGCCGAATGCTCCGCCGATGAGCGCGAGCAGCAGATTCTCCGTGAGGAACTGCTGGGCGAGACGCAAGCGCCCGGCCCCGAGCGCGGCCCGCACGGCAAACTCCTTCTGTCGCGCGGTCATCTGCGCCAGGAGCAGATTCACGACGTTGGTGCCCGCGACGAGTAAGAGAAAACCAACCGCCGCGAGGATGACGAGGAGCGCCTGTCGCGCGTTGCCCACCAGAAATTCCTGAAGCGGGATGATGGCGAAGTCAGATGCGTTCGTCCCTTCGCCGTTCTCCTGCTTCAGTTGTTTGCCGATTGCGCTTAAATCCGCGCGCGCCGCGGCCAGCGTCACAGCGGGGCGCAGCCGGGCAATGACGTTCCAGTTGTGCGCCGTGCGTTCCGTCTCCGGCGGAAACATTTCGCGCGGCACCCACACGTCCGCCGTCTTGGGATAGTCCTGGTTGGGCGGCAGCACGCCGACGACCGCGAGGCTTTGATTGTCAATCCGCAAAGTCGCGCCCGCGAGATCGGTCTTGCCGCTGAGCTGCCGCTGCCAGAAGCCGTAGCTGACAACTGCCACCGGAGCCCCGGACTTCACTTCTTCAGGCAGGAATGTGCGCCCGACGACCGGCGCGACGCCGAGCACCCGAAAGAACTCGCCGGAGACCGCATAGACGGGCGCGCGCACTGGCTCGCTTCCACCAATGATCGTAGTCATCATCGTTGCTGCACTGCCACCACTGTATTCGGCAATCGCTTCGAGACTGTGATTGCGCGCGCGCACGTCGACGAAGTTCGGCTCGCCAAACGGCATCCGCGTTCCTTTCGCACTGATCTCTTTGAGTTGGACTACGCGGACTGAGTCCGGGTACGGTAAAGGGTGAACAAGCACTGCATCGACGATGCTGAAGATCGCCGCGCAGGCACCGACGCCGAGGGCCAATGACAGTATTGACGCCAGCGCAAAAGCCGGCCGCCCGAGCAAATTGCGCGTTGCATATCTCAGGTCTTGCCACAACCTATTCATTGCAACTCTCCTCAATCGCGCCAAGAGACGATCCTCACTCGTATCGCAGCGCCACCAACGGATCGACTTTCGTCGCGCGCCGCGCGGGGATGTAACTCGCCGACAAGGCCACAACTATCAGCAGTGCGGCTACGGTCACAAGCGTTGCGGGATCGTGCGCGCTAACACCGTAAAGCTGATTCGACACCAGACGCGACAGCCAGTAGCAACCAATTAGACCCATTCCAGTGCCCCAGGCGGCCAGAACCATCCCTCTTATTAGAATCAGCTTCAGCACATCTTTTTTCTGCGCGCCCAAAGCCATGCGAATTCCAACCTCGCGCGTTCGCTGGGCCACTGTAAAAGCAATGACTCCATAGATGCCCACTGCCGTCAGGACTAATGCCAACACGCTGAAGACACTCAACAGCAGACTCTGCATGCGTTCGGCGTAGAGCGAGCGGTCAACGTGTTCGCTCAACGTGCGGATGTTGAAGACTGCGAGCGCCGGCTCAAGCAAGCGCAGCCGGTTTTGAATGGTCGGCGCCAGTGGTGTGGGATCGCTCGTGGTGCGGACCAGCAAATTCACGCCGGAGGAATAGAACTGGGTGAGCGGTCGATACATCGTCATGCGCGACCTTTCGCGAAGGTCCCGATACTTCGTGTCGCGGGCCACGCCGACAACTTCGAAAGTTGTGTCACCATCATTGAAGGCGCGGCCAACAGGATCGGCACCCGGCCAAAACTTCTGCGCCATGGCCTCGTTAACTATGATTGTGGGCGTCGATTTCTCAGTATCAAGGGCGCGGAAGTCGCGCCCGCGTAAGAGCGGCAGGCCAATCGTTTCGAAAAAGCGCGGAGCGATTCTTACAACATCTATCGAGATGCGCTCGTTAACGGCAGGCTTCGTAAAGTTCTCGGGTCTTTGCATACGCATGCCGCCGGCAGTAACCGGCAAGGTGCTCGCCAGGGTTACCGACTGAACACCAGGCAGCGTTGACACGTTCTCGAGAACGCCTGCATAAAAATTCTTGCCTCTGTTTTTGTCGTATCCCTGAAGCTCCATATCGAGGGACATCGCCAGCACTTTATCGCCGCTAAATCCTTTATCGATCGCTCGCAGGTTTCCGACGCTCTGCAGAAACAGACCAGCGCTCGCCAGCAACACGAGCGCCAGCGTCACTTGAGTCACCACCAGGACGCTGTGTGCCGAAGGTCGTCGTCGTCGACCACTCATGTTGGTTGCGTCTTTAAGAACCGGAACGAGATCAAATCGAGTTGCTTTCAGCGCCGGCGCCAGTCCGAACCACAGAACGGTTAGCACCGAGACGGCGAGATTAAAGATGAGAACGCGGCTGTTCAGAGAGACGTCCAGCCTTAGCGCGCCGCCGATAGTCGTTCGCAGGCCAGAGGCGAGATCGGTAGTCCAGATGGCGATGATGAGGCCCAGAGAACCACCCGCGACAGCCAGCAGCAAACTCTCCGTTAATAGTTGACTAATAATACGCAAGCGACTGGCGCCAAGCGCCAGGCGTATTCCGATCTCTCTGCCGCGAGCTTGCGCTCGAACCAGCATTAAACCGGCAATGTTGGCGCAAGCAATCGCCAGAATCAGGCCGACCGCGACGAAGAGCATGGTTAGCGGTCGCGA
>QHXG01000778.1:0-504 GCA_003222845.1 Acidobacteriota bacterium
CACATCACTGGTCTCCGTGCCGCGCGCGAGGGCGATCTGCTTGGCATCACTCGCCGCAGGCGCTCACCTTCAGCGAAAATTTTCGACCAGCATGAGGTCGTAATCGAGCTTATCCCGCTGCGCGTAGAGAACCCAACGCTCGTCGGGCGAGATGGTGAGGCCGGATATTTGAAACGTCCCTCCCGGCCCTTCGAGCGTCGTTATTTGTGTCGTCTGGCGCGTGGCAAAATCGAAGAACTCAAGCGCATACGAAAACTGAGGCTGCCGGGTGAGGAAGTAAATGCCGCGTGCTGTCACAGCCCAATTCCCCGGATCAATTCTCGCCTCGAAGACCCGCGTCTCCTCGCCGCCCTCTGCGCTCACTTGCCACAAGCCGGGATCGTTGCGCCCCTTGAGGTAGTAAACGGTGCGACCGTCGGTGGATTCCGCAGGGTTCCGTCCGCCTCCTCGCGTCAACTGCACGGCTGCGCCGCCGGCGGCTGGCATCTTCCACACCTCGCTTCT
>QHXG01000778.1:571-1595 GCA_003222845.1 Acidobacteriota bacterium
GGAAGGGTCGGTTGTGAGGCGGCGCGGGGTGCCGCCGTCGGCGCCGACCACATAAATGTCTGTGTTGCCGTCAGCGAGCGAACTGAAGGCGATGAAGCGACCGTCGGGCGACCAACTCGAACCGGCTGCGTGGCCGGCGAAGTTGGTCAACTGCACCGGATTCTTGCCCTCTGCGTCGCACACCCAGATTTCGTCGCTCCCCGAACGATTCGACGTGAAGGCGATCCTGCGACCATCGGGAGAGAATTGCGGGTATTGCTCTATCCGCGTCGAAGAGATGAAACTCACAGGCGCGCCCGCGCCGCGCCGCCCGCCGGCCTGACTCGTCAACTCTATACGATAGATGTTGAAGTCCACTGACTGTTGAGCGTAAGCCAGGCGGTCGCCCTGACGAGAGACAGATATCTCGAAGACATTCTCTCCGACGCCCGCAACGGGCGTTGGCGTGCCGCCGGCGGCGGGCACTCTCCACAGAGTCGGATCGCCCCCGCCGCGATCAGATGAGAAGACTAGCCCAACGCCGTCGGGCGTCCAGGCCAGGCCGTAAACGCCCGCTTCGTCGGAGGTGATTCGCGCGGGTTCGCCGCCAGCGACCGCGACGGTGTAGATGTCTCCCGCGGAGAAGGCGTGACGACGCGCGAAAGCCACCCGCGAGCCGTCCGGCGAGAAGGCGACGTGGACGTCGCCATTGTACCCGGCGGGCGGTTGCGTGAGCCTGCGACGCTCGCCGGTCTCAACCGAGAGTAGAAAGATGCTCCAAGGCTCGTCCTCAGAAGTTTTGTCCACCACAGCGAGCGTGCGTCCGTCCGGCGACCAGTCGAGGGCTTGGGGCTGGGCGCCTCCTACTGTCCACCCGTAAGCGTCCGCCAATTTACGCTCGGCGCCGCCCAGCGCGGGGATGAGATAAAAACCTTTGCCTTCGAACCTGCCGCGCAGGAAAGCGATGTAGCGACCGTCGGGCGAGAAGACCGGACTCATCTCCCACCCAGGGCTTCTCGTCAGGCGCAGCGGCTCTCCGGCCCCG
>QHXG01000237.1 GCA_003222845.1 Acidobacteriota bacterium
ATGATCAAGTTCAGAGTGCATCACAACACTTCAAGGAATAATCAAGCTTGACCTACCAACCCACGCCCGGTGCGGCCCGCAGATACATGTCGGACGCAATTTGGTTCAGCATGAAGTCCGCAACGTCTGCGCGGGAAATGCGCGCCGTCAGGAGAAAGCTTCCGACGTTACGACCATGACGATACCGGCCTCGCTTAGCGCCGTTAGTCAGTGCCCCGGGTCGTACGATTACCCACTCCACGTTACTCCCCGCGACCGCCCGTTCCTGCCGCGTCTTGTCCCAGAAGTAGAAGGGCAGAATTACTGGAATGATAAAGAGCGTATAGAACAGACCCATGCGCCCGGCACTGTCTCCGATGCCGAGGGAAGTCACGCAGACCAGGCGTGAGACATCGTGAGTCTCCATGGCGCGCAGAATGTTTCGAGTCCCTTCCGAGAGGATGCGTGCTGGATAGAAGAACCGCTTGTGGCCAAGGGCGGACAGCACCGCTTCCTGACCACGCATCGCTACATCGAGTGAGCCTTCGTCGAGCACATTGCCCTGAATGACCGTCAGTTCGGGATGGTCGATCTGAAGCCGTGAGGGATCTCGCACGAGCGCCGTGACCGAGTAGCCACGCTCCAGAGCTTGCGTGACGAGCTGACGACCAGTTCCGCCAGTTGCTCCAACGATCAAAACTCGCGAGGGACGGTGGCGAGGTGTTCCACTCGATGGCGCGGTCTGCGAACGGTGCCCTGCTCGTGCCAGCGCGGCTGAAAGAACGATCGCGTACGAGATGAACAAAAGAAGAAGCGTCATGTTCAAATTCCCTCGTCCACCCAACGTCAGAGACCGGGCGCGGCGATTATATTCAAACGACCTGTTAAACGTAACCACCCAACGCCGGGTGGGCGGCGCTCCGCTACATTGTGTGTCGATTACCCACGTTACCTTTTCTCGGTCGCCGAATGGAGGAGTATGGTCTGTCCGACCGCCAGTCGACCGATGCTAGTGACCGCGCCGTAGATTCCCGCGTTGTTCTGGTTCGCACGAATGACCGCCTTCAGCACCTCTGGCGCAGGACTTGCCGAATCCGGATCAAGGTTCACCATCGAGCAGCGAACGTCGCGCATCGTGACGGTGATGGCGGGGGCGTCGACTCCGTCGCCGAATGAAAGCACGCCGCCCAGCCACTCATCCTCCTGGAAGGGAACAGATCGCAGCAAACGAACCACAACATTCGGGCGAAATCGTCGCACGTCCGGGCTCCGCCCTGCGAGTCGTCCGATCTCGCGCACCGTATCCAAGGCGATCACGGAGATGCTCGCTTCATCGAAGATACCATGATTCAACTGCATCATCTGGACGGGTGCCCCGTACCGGCGTCCGACCTCCGTGGCCAAATCCTCCCCGAAGACCGGCAGCTCTTCGCCCTCCGGCGTGCGAACATGCGTGGGAAGCTCTCGCTGAGCAGCGTCTTGACGTCGGTGCGGAGCAAACAGGAGCAGGTCGGGAAGTTTGCTTGCTGTTAGCCACGGGAACCCGCTGCGGTCATCAATCCGCCGGAATGCCAGGCGCCTGTCGCCATCGAGGCCGTGCCAGCCCAGATTGGCGACCTCGAGTCGTTCGCCGCCCATGGACTTCACGGGATACCGGAAGATCGCCTCTACGTGTCCGATTTCCATAGGCATGCTCGATCCGAGCCCGCCCAACGTCAGCAGTTGACCGGGCGCGGCGTTTACATTCAACCTTCGTCAAGACACTAGCACATTTCAGTCCCAAGGTAGCCGCAAAGGCAACCTTGGGCTGAAGGGCGAAACCGCGTTGCGGTTGTGACGGCAAATCAGCGCTAACTGCTTTCAATGGTACACTGCACAGCGGTTTTGAAAGCCAACCCGATCAGTGAGCACAATTGAGTCCCCCTGACGGGCTCGACGCGGTCTACGCTAATCCTAAGAGCATGTTCATCCCAATTGAAAATATTCCCGAAGACGCCCAAAAAGAATCCATCGCCACAATCTCGAATTGGAGGCTTAAGGGCCTCGTTTTTATCTCGGGCGCGGTACTGATGGGGCTCGAAATGGCCGGCAGCCGGGTGCTGGCAATTCATTTCGGTTCGTCGATCTATGTCTGGGGCTCGATCATTGGAATTTTTCTGGCAGCGCTGGCCGGTGGTTATTACGCCGGCGGATTGGCGGCCGATCGCAAGCCATCGTTTCTGTTGCTGAACCTGATTGCACTGGCCGCGGGTTGCTGGCTGGTGCTGCTTCCGTTCTACGACAACTTCATCGCGCGGGGAATACGGTCGACGCATCTTGGCGCCCGGACGGAGCCTTTGCTGACTACGATCATGCTGTTTGGGGGGCCCAGCGTTCTGATGGGAATGGTCTCGCCGTTCTCGGTTCGGCTTTCGGCCTCCGGGCTGGAACGAATCGGAAACGTCGCCGGCGGCCTCTACGCGCTCTCAACTGTGGGGAGCATCGCGGGCACGATGATCACAGCCTTCTGGTTGGTTCCGTTGATTGGCACTCATGCGATTCTGAGGACACTGGGGCTCTGCCTGGCGGCAATGGCACTCATCGGACTCTCGAAATCGCGCGCCTTGCTGGCGGTTACCGCGCCGCTTGTGCCGCTGGTCTTCGCTGTGTCCGCGTTGAGTCCATCGCCCTTCGTTCGACTTGAGGCGGCTCAGCAATTGTTACTCGAAGCCGATTCGGCTTATCACCACGTGCAGGTTGTCGATGACGTTCATTCGAATACTAGACAGTTACGATTCAATAATTTCACCGAGACTATCGTTAATCGACAACCACCGCACGACAGCGACACTTATACAAACTCGTTTCAGCTTGCCAGGATTTTCAAGCGCGACTTGCAGCGGATAATGGTAATCGGAGGCGGGGGCGCGATCGGGCCAAGACAGTTTGTAGATCAAGACCCGCAAACGATCGTGGATCTCGTCGAAATCGATCCGCTAGTGGTCGACATCAGCCGTCGTTATTTTTTTCTTCCCGACGACAGTCGCTTGAAAGTACACGTAGAAGACGGTCGTAACTTTGCGCGCGCGACGACTGATCGTTATGATCTGGTTATTCTGGACGCGTTCACGGTTGGCGGCCAGGTGCCTTTTCATCTGACCACCCAGGAATTCATGCATGAGGTTCGCTCGCTGCTTAAGCCGGACGGCGTCTTTCTGGTAAACATAAACAGCGCCGTCGAAGGACCCAACAGCCGAATCCTGCGAGCTGAATACAAAACAGCCCTCACTGTCTTTGACGCGGTTCTGATTTTTCCGAGACCTTTCGACACTGAGCGGGGAAAGCCAAAGCTTGCTCTCTCCAGAGGCAGAAACGTCATCCTTATTGGACTGGCCGGGCGAAATGACTGGACACTTGATTCAGTTGCCGGCACGGCGAGGTCATTGATGAAGGAAGAAAAGGCGCGCACCCCGACGTTTTTGGATGACGCCCTGCAACTGTACACTGGCCGTCCGCGAACCGATGACGTGCCTTTGCTTACCGACGATTATGCACCTGTCGATACGATGGTTTTTTAGAAGTTCGGCCAGGCGCGTCCTGGCAAACATTTTTGTCTTGGCGTTGTTGTGCAACTGCAGGTGCACGCCGAAGCAAGTTCCGCCGCCCGTTCATCCTCCGAATTTTGATGCCAACCGCGCCTTTGAAAACCTGAAGCAGCTCTGCGACTTCGGGCCCAGGAATCACGGCAGCGATGGCAAGGCACAGGCTGAAAAATGGATTCAAGAACGGCTCAACGAAGCCGGCGCTGAAGTTTCATTACACGAATTCAATTACACGCCCGTGCAGTCTCAGAAGGCGGAGCACTTTACAAACATAGTCGGGCGAATTCTTCCCGCGGCGGAACACAGAGTCATGATTGGCACGCACTACGACACCAGATCGTCGGCCGATCATGATTCCAAAAAGGAACTTCGTTCGACTCCGATTATCGGCGCAAACGATGGCGCATCGGGCGTGGCCGTGTTGCTCGAGATGGCGCGAATCTGGAAAAACGATCCACCGCCGGTCGGCGTCGATTTGATTTTTTTTGACGGCGAAGATTTTGGACGAGAGGGCGCAGAGGACGATTATTTCGCCGGCTCGAAGGCCTGGGTGTGGGATCATCCGGATTACAAACCCGTCTGGGGAATCGTCCTGGACATGATTGGAGAGTCGTCTTTACGAATTATGAAAGAGAGGACATCCGCCGAGAAAGCACCGCGCATCATTCAAAGAGTTTGGGAGGCGGCGGAGCGAGTTCACTCAACAGCCTTCATCGATAAAAAATTGGGCGCCGTTTCTGACGATCACACCGCCTTTCTGGAAAAGGGTTTGCCGGTGATTCTGCTTATCGATATCGATTATCCACCCTACCATACGACCCAGGATTTGCCGGATAAGTGTTCGCCTGAAAGTCTCGGACAAGTGGGATTCGCGGTCATGGAAGCAATAAGCGCGCCCCATTAAGCCGAGCCTGCGGTTGAGGCTGATGTAGAAGCCGCATTCGGTTGGTGTGAAGGCGAGGAACGTGCTGACACATGGTCGTTCATGGGTCACCTTTTCGTTGACGCATTTCATATCAGCAACCTATCATCAAGCCATGCGGACCCAAACAGTCAATATTGACGAGGCGAAAGATCAGTTGGCCGACCTGATCGCGACGGCTGCGGAGGGCGGCGAAGTTCTCATTGTTGATAATGGCAAAGCTTTAGCTCGTCTTGTTCCTGCTAGCGACCCAGCGGCTTACCGCGCGCATCCGCCAGCCGCATCTGAATTCTCTAGCGACGAAGACTCTCTGGCCTGGGATGCCGGCGGTTGGGAGAACGTCGCGTGAAGCGCGGCGAGATTCGCTGGTACACCTTCCGACTTCCGGACAAGCGTCGGCCAGTCCTGATTCTTACTCGTGATGAAGTTATAGATCGTCTGAACGAGATCATAGTCGTCCCTGTCACGCGGACGATTCGTGGGCTCAGCACAGAAGTAGTCCTGACCACGGACGATGGAATGCCGGTAAGGTGTGCGCTGAATTTGGACCACATCTCACTGGCGCAGCACGATCGCATCGGCAGTGTCATTTGCAATCTACCAGAATCTCGATGGTCTGAAGTGCAGCGTGCGCTGATGATCGCCTGCGGCTTTGGAAGTCCGTAGAAATGACGCGAAGCTAACAATAGTTGATCTAAGCAGACGCGCTCCGCACGTCATATATGCCAGCCGCAAGGCGATCGCGGCGCGCGGCGGATGTTCGAGTTCAACGTCTATGGCGTGACTACCCGCTGGGCGCAGCAGCGACATCGATTATCACCTTTCCCTGTGCGTGCCCCTCTTCCACATGCCGCACCGCATCGGGAACTTCATTGAAGCTGTAGCACCTATCGATAACAGGTTCCAGTTTTCCGGTCGCAATGAGTTCGCCCAACAAAGTGAGATCGTCTTGGCTCGACTTAGCAATGAACATGACGACCTTTCGGTCCGAGAACAGTGACGACCCAAGCGCTTTGATTGGAAGCGCCAGCAGGCCGATCGTCGATGGGTCGTGCGGCCCGCCGACCAAAACCAGTTTTCCGTTGGGATTGAGTACTCGCCGGCATGCTGAGAACGACTTGTTCCCAACGCACTCGAGAATCAAGTCGTAACGTTGCGGCAGATTCGTGAAGTCCTTTTTTGTGTAATCGATGACCGTGTCCGCGCCGATCGACTTGACCATCTCCAGATTTCTCGCGCTGCATACGCCGGTCACCTCGGCGCCGAATGACTTGGCAATCTGGATCGCGAACGTACCCACGCCTCCCGCGGCGCCGTTAACCAGGACCTTCTGCCCAGCCTGAAGCTTTCCTTTGTCTCGAAGACCTTGCAAGGCGGTTAGCCCCGCGACGTTTATCGAAGCGGCTTGCTCGAACGTGATGCTGTCGGGTTTCGTGACGATACTTTTCTCGCGCGTGGTCGCATACTCCGCGAAAGCTCCGCGGCATCCGCCGAACACTGGGTCGCCCGGTTTGAACTGCGTGACTTTGCTGCCGACTGCCTCAACCTCGCCGGCGAAATCGACGCCGGGGCGGCCGATCGGCATCTTCAACAACCGGGCCATTATGCCAACCGCGCGAGGCTTGCCTTTCATCAAGCGCCAATCGAGAGGATTGACCGAAGCCGCGCGCACTTTGATCAGAACTTCATCGTCTTTGGGCGCAGGCTTCTCAACCTCCGCAATATGGACAACATCCGGAGGTCCGTAACTCGTGTAGATGGCAGCTTTCATATTAGGATAGTCCTCTCTGCTGCGTGGCCTGCTCGTACCATCGTTGTTCGTTCAAGCCTTTTATGAGCAGCCAAACGGTCAACGATCCTTCGCCGATAAGCGCCACGGGCACGACGAACGGCATTAACCTCGCTCCGAGTGGTAATAAGAAGTTTGCGAAGGAAGCGATCACATAACATGTTCCGCCCAGCCCCAGCAGTACGCCCAGTATCCGTGGCAGGAAGCTCGATCGCGCAACCAGGTATCCGATCGAGATGCATTGAATTCCGAAAAATACCATGCCGATGAAAAATACGTGCGTCTGAAGCTTGAGAGCGGCCAGCGACAGCGCTTGTAACTGACTCGCGGTTAAGGCACTCAGGTACTGATCACCATGCAACAGTGTTAACGGCACAAGATTACTGACCCACGCGACGCCTCCGATCGCGACGCCCGCCAGGCCGAAGAACGCCGCCAGCAGTGACAGACTTCTGCTGACGGGTTTCAGCACGTAGTACATGAAGACTGTCACACCCACATAGGACAAGCCACTAATGAGATTGGCGGCGAATCCGAAACGAAACAATGATTCGTTTGCCAGAATATTGGTCGCGGTAGCCGCCGCGTCGTTGGCCACTATTAGGGGCCCCCCAGCGATGAAGCCCACCATTCCCGCGACGATGCAGAGCAGCCAACAAGCTCCGGCGATCCTGGCCTTCAGCCGCGGCGACTCTTCTCTGAAGTGTTCCGTCATTTCAGCTTTGCTCATTGTCCGCTCCTCTCGATCCTTATCAAAGCTCGATTTGTTCTCGCCAATGGGTTCTATCTAGTATTCTCGTTTCGTCCGCTTCCGCGGACGAGACCAATTCCGACTTTTTGGGCGACGCTCTTAGTACGACCATTTGTGATACGAGAGAACGCCACCAAAATATCGAGGGCCGAAACCAATGGACATGACCTCACGTATCAAAGACATAACCGCAGGTTGCAGGAGGGCAAACAGATGGCTGATCCAACGGTAGCCGCCGGCTTTGCCAGGGCATTTCTGGAATTCGCAGTCGCCAAAGGCGCCGATCGTCAGACATTGATCGAGCAGTCGTGCCTGCGGCCTGCGTGTCTTTCGGAACCGGACAACCGCATTCCTTTGGGGACTTACCTCGCGTTGCTGAAAGCCGGTATCGAATTGTGCAACGAGCCGGCGCTCGCGTTGCTGTTTGGGGCAGAGGTCAGTTTGTCGGAAATATCAATCCTGGGCCTGATGGGTCACGTCACCAGCGCCGAGGAGGGACTCCACCAGGTGAACCGCTACGCACGTCTCGCGATCGATGGCGGTGAGGGCGACACTGCGCATCGTTTCGAATTTGAGCCCGAAGATGGCCAGGTTTGGATCAAATTTACCAGCACACTCTTCGCAAACAATCCGCTGCTCACGGAATCCGCTTTCGCCCGGTGCGTGTGTGACGGACGAAAGTTGGTCGCGGCCACCGGCGGTGTCACCCAGTGGCCCTCACCCAAAGCAATTCGCTTCGCACATGCAGAGCCGAGTTACCGTGCAGAATATGATCGAATCTTTGGCGTTCCGCTGGAGTTCAGCAGCAGCATGAACGCGATGCTGTTCGGTGAAGAGTTGCTGTCCGTGCGGATGCCGCAACCTAACCAATATCTTTCCGACCTGTTGACGAAACGCGCGGAAGCGCTGCTGGAGAAACTGGAAAACTCAAAATCGACGCGCGGTCGCGTCGAAAGCTTGTTGATTCCGATCCTGCACACTGGCCAGGCAAACGTGGAAACGATCGCGCGCAAGCTCGCACTCAGCCGCCAGACACTCTTTCGGAAGCTAAAAGCAGAAGGGGTTACGTTCGAGCAAGTATTGGACGAGTTGCGGCACAAGCTGGCGCTTGAATACTTGAACGGAAAAAATATTTCCGTGAACGAGACCGCTTACCTGTTGGGGTTCTCCGACGCGGCCGCATTCTCACGGGCTTTCAAGCGTTGGACTGGTTCGAGCCCACGTACGATGAAAGCCGTCTCCTCCTCTGGGAGAGGATTGAGGTGAGGGTTCTATTGTCATGCTGAGTCAGATCGAGACTCTTCGGCAGCGCAACGCGCGGCGTCCCACCAAGAATCTTCTTCTTTGGCTTTGTCCCAAATACAGTCACGCCGTAAAGCCTGTCGCCGCTAAGTGAAGTTGTTAGCCAGGAAGTTTTCGAATTCCAGAACGGTACTCACGCCTTTATGCAGAACCGGGCGGTAGTATGCTACGCACCCTCACCCTAACCCTCTCCCAGCGGGAGAGGGATTAACCGGTCGCTATGCTTTGCACGCTCACCCAACCTCTCCCAAGGGGAGAGGAGACAATGTCTCGGTATTCACGGCGCTGCCAATAGGCTTCCTTGATTTCGCACGCTAGACCCTCATCCCCGGCCCTTCTCCCAGAGGAAGAAGGGAGAAAACCTTCAGAGCCTCGTTTGATTCAGGCCGCGCTCGCTGCTTATGACGCTCCGGCCGCGCTCACCTTCGCTTTCCATTTCGGAATGTCGACGCCTTTCACCAGCAGCCAGACAGCCAATAGCAGCCCACCGGGAAACATCAACATCAGAAGCACGTCTGATGCGTA
>QHXG01000779.1 GCA_003222845.1 Acidobacteriota bacterium
AACACCTCCTACACGATCGAGTTTTTCTCTAGTCCGACTTGTGATTCCGGCGGTTTTGCGCAAGGCAAAACCTTTATTAGCGATACCACTGCGTTGACCGACGGCAATGGCAACACTCCTACACGCTTCGCTATATCCGCGGGCCAAAACATCACGGCGACGGCGTCGGCCGCGGGAGAAAACACTTCCCGTTTCTCTGACTGCTTCGCAGAAGGCCCAGCGAGAATAGATTTGAGTGCGACACAACTCAACTTCAACGGCTTTGTCGGTGGAACCAAACCTCCAGACCAGAGCGTGATTCTCAAAAACACGGGAGGCGTCACCCTCCACTGGAGAGCGGAAGCTGCGACCGTGAATGGCGGCAACTGGCTGAGCGTCAGTAACATCGTTACCCCCGCGGTGGCTCCTAACGACTCCACCCCAATATTCATTTCAGTCGACATCAGCAATTTAGTCTCCGACATCTACACCGGCACGATCATAGTTTCGTCGGCTGATGCGAACAACAGTCCGCAAACGATCAACGTCACGCTAACGCTTGGCTGTTCCGCGAACAGTAACAAACCCGGATTGGGAAACTCACCCAACGCAGCAAGCTGCTCTGACGTGCTCAGCCTTTCCAACGTCGCGCCTGCTGGTGGCTCGAAGGTTTGGGAACAATCTCTGAAAGAAGGTGGACTGAAGGCGACGGTCACTTACCTGCTCGCCTCGAAACCCAATGCAAAATTGGGTCTGACCGTCGAAGATCAGGATGGCAATCTCATCGGCGCGTCAGGGTTCGTAGATAAGGCGCGACCGAATCCGACTCCCAGTCCCAACCCAAGTGAAGACTTTGTCATCCCCGGCAAACCCGACGGCTGCGGTGGCAAGCAGGGTTGCAAAC
>QHXG01000780.1:0-2436 GCA_003222845.1 Acidobacteriota bacterium
GTGGTTGTGTCGAGAGGGTCACACCCGTTCCCATCCCGAACACGGAAGTTAAGCCTCTTGGAGCCGATGGTACTGCGCGGGCAACTGCGTGGGAGAGTAGGAAGCCGCCGGGATTATTAAACGAAGCCCGCTCAGGGTAAACTTGAGCGGGCTTTGTTCTTTCTCCATTCCCAGCACCTGATACGTCGATGAAGAAGGTAGGCCGAAACGATCCTTGTCCCTGTGGCAGTGGAAAGAAGTACAAGACGTGCTGTCTCGCCTCTTCTAGCGCCTCTGACTTTCAATATCGTCATTCGCGCCAAACTCATGCCAGCCTAATTCCAAAGTTGATGAAGTTTGCCTTTGAGAATTTTGGCCCGGAACTAGTCGATGAGGCGTGGAACGACTTCAACGATGACGACGCAGTAGATGATTACCAGCCCGAATCCCCGATGGAACCAATCTTCATGCCTTGGTTTCTGTTCAACTGGATCGTTGAGTTGAAACCCAGGGAAGATTCCGAATACTCTGAGACGACTATTGCCGAATTATTTATTGTTCATGAGCGAAAGCGCATCAATACCGATGAGGAAGCGCTTCTGCGGAGTGCGATTCGTTGTCCATATAGCTTATGTGAGGTCGTTGAAGTAAGAGCCCGGGTTGGGTTAACGCTATTCGATTTGCTTCGGCGGATACCACATGAAGTCGTCGAGCGGTCTGCCTCACAGACTCTAAAGCGAGGTGAAATCATTTACTGCGCAACGACCGAGGTGGACGGCTTCAGGTCAAATGTTGGGACGGGCCCTTACGCTCTGCGGCCAACCGCCAAGCGTGATGTGCTCGACCTGCGTAAATGGATATTGGATCAGATCGACGATCAACAAATAACATCCCAGCACTTACACGAGTTTGAGCACGACATTCGCGGCTTATATCTCCACCTATTGAGAGGCATGTTTACTCCGCCCACGCTCGTAAATACAGATGGCGATCCAATGCTCCCGCAGAAGCTCTACTTCGACCTCGAATCTGCCGACAAAGCTTTTCACGCGCTGAAAGACTTGAGTGGGGGGCTCGACGAAATCGAGTTATTAAGGGATGCAACTATCAAAGATGGTTTGGTCACCAAAGCGGAGATTTCCTGGCTGGGTGGCAGCGATGAAGCAAGAAAACGTCTCGCCGGCCCTGTGTTACTTGGGCTCTTCAAGATCGACGACGAACGTCTCGTCATTGAAGTGAACTCAACCAAGCGAGCTGAGTTGGCCAGACGACTGGTTGAAGAACGACTGGGCGAGGCAGCAACGTACAAGACAACGTTAGTCGAATCCATCGAGCCGCGGTTTCAGGAAATGTGGAGGGCAGCCGCCGCCGAACCAGGCTCATCCTCAAGCGGCCAAGGCAGCAGTGCCGGGAGCGGTTTCATTTCTCTCGATGACGCTCCTGAGTTACGCGCCATGATGGAAGAAACCGCCAGACAACATTGGGAGGCGTGGTTTGACCTGCCCGTTCCTGCACTTAACGACATGACGCCGCGCGCGGCAGCAGAGACAGAAGAAGGGCGCGAGTTGTTGGACAGCCTGCTGCTACTCTACGAAAACCATGCCGAGAACTCCTCGGACAACATTCTTCGACCTGATGTTGCTGCTTTGCGACGAGAGTTGGGAATGAAATAGGTGGACGCTTCGGCGTCGAGAGGGTCACACGCGTTCCCATCCCGAACACGGAAGTTCCGGCCTCTTGGAGCCAATGGTACTGCGCGGGCAACTGCGTGGGAGAGTAGGAAGCCGCCGGGATTATTTGATGAATTGTTTGGCGGGCTTTTTAGTTGACGCGTTTTCCGCTTCGCCAAGTTTTCAATCATAAGCAGCGCGCTCTCTTGAACAGTTCCAACACCGTGTGCGCGACGCGGGAACCGTCGTGAATGCCATGACTCTTCACGTCTTCATATTCGTGCCAGGCTACAGTTATCCCATCCTCGTCTATGTCTCGCGGTGAATGGGTAACGTGGTCGGTCGGATCTTCACTAGCCGACAGCTTATTGACGATAACGGCATTGACATAATCCTTGGTATTTCCGGGGTAGTCGTCGGAGCGTCTCAATGCCTGAACCGTCGCGACCAAGATGTCTCGTGCACATTCAACGTCTCCTCCGCCTGTTCTCGAAATGTTGGTTACGAGAACTTTCACAGCCTTCGTGTTTGACCTTACGAGAGACCCGAGACCCCTCGCCAAATATGTTGGAAGAAGTGACGTCGACAAAGTGCCCGGACAAAGCACGATTACATCGGCTTGGGATATGGAACGACGACAGAGGCTACCGGGCTCTGGAAAATCGGACAAGCTTGTTAGGTACGCGCCCCTGAGGTCCGGCGGCAAATGGCCTAGAGAGGCAAGCTCAACATCCGTCATTCTCGCCGCCAACGCAAACAGATCAGATAGCTCTCGCAGCGGGCAACT
>QHXG01000780.1:2458-4479 GCA_003222845.1 Acidobacteriota bacterium
GTTCCGTCTCGCCTGATGGAAACGAGATACCGATTTTGACCTGAGATTGGATAGACATGGCTGGTCAGTCCCAGAATGCCTTCAATTCTATCAACTGCCCGGTACAGGTCATTCCCGTGCTGAATGAATGCCCCAACGTAGACACAATTCACGAGAGCGCAATCACTGAAATCTAGCACCTCGCCGCTAACTGCCTCGTGAACCGTCAAAGCTTCTAGAAAACTACTCAAGTATTCTCGAATTAGGTCGGCGCTTTCTTTGCAAAGGGCCTCAAGCATTCGCCAGAGCTCAAAACAGTCTTTCAAATTACTCGATAATGCGTTTAGGGTTTCGAGAGTGACACTGCGGTACGCGTCGGTCGGGAAACGGTAATCCCATAACCGGCATAGTGACGAATAGTCCGGGTGCTGTCTTCTGATTAAACTTCGGTGATTCTTTCGGAAGTCTGACGGTCCTAAAAGCCGGAACATACTACGGAGGACTCCAGTGGACTTTCCATCATCATACGCATTGATTATGTTAGTGACTCCCACACCGAAATGTTCAACTAGTGCGGGCGCAATAGTACGAGAGCCATTGCCGCCGCAGAAAGCGACGAGCTTAGTGGGAAGTGTTGCGGAATCCATGACGAGACTCACATGACACAGTTAATGCGTACGGATTGCTAAATGAATGTCAGCACTAATGATGTTCATCGTCTTTGCATTGAAACTCGTCGTTAAGACCGCTGAAAACTTACGCTTACCTACCTCCTTGAATAATTTTCTAACCTGACTATAGTTGGTCAAAAAACGAATTGCGCCATAAGAGCCAGCCGCGTGAATGCCACCTAACAAGAGCGCCTTACCACCTCCAACATCTGCCCTGGCCAAGTAGGCTAGATCTTTATTTTCAGGTGACGCTTGATCCATAGGAGAAATTAGATAATTACCCGTCATGCAGTCTCGGATCTCCCACCGACCATTATGTTGCTCGAGCCGGTAAGATGGATCGGCAAGATAAAGATCTCGAACGGCCTCACAGGTCTTGGGTCCGCAAATAATAATCGAGTGTGCTTCGAAATCGAAGGCGCCCGTAGGCGGAATTCGCCGAAGCTGAAGCTTAATTCCGTAAGATCTAAGAAAATTGGACAAGTCCAGTGCAGCAAGGAAGTCTTCATCCGCTATCATCATTCTACGTTCGGGTTGTTCCCTCAATGGCAAGTAAATCAGTATCCGCTGGGCACCGTAAAAGTTCCTCACCAGACGGTGGCGAAATGAACCCCGAAGCGATCGATACACCCAAGCTGATGCCAGACCAACATTCACGGCGTAGGAAATATAGTCTAGGAGGATTTTGTAAATTGAATTCATGGAGCAATCTGAATAAGTAAGCCGCTGGCATCGTCGCTTATCCGCGGACGGGAATGTGTCTTGCCGAACGAATCCGCAGCCTCTTCGTGTCTAATCCTATTAATCAACGCCTGGAATCCTTCCGTCTCAACAGCGTCAAGTAGCTCTTTCCAGGAGGAATATAAGGACAGATGCTCGTATGCGGCGGCCAATCCGTCACTTAGGGCAAGAAGTCGGCTTCGGTCTTGGCTGAGCATACAAGTCCCCGTGATGGCGTGCTCTGCTGCTGCCGACTCCAGACCGGCAATCCAGTACCCTTCCGGGCTGTTTCGGGCTGCCAACTCTCGCCTCGCGAGCCGTCGCTCGACCTCCGCTAACGATTCCAGTTCCCGTGCCCGGAGTAGTCGCGCACATTGCTCTCTAAGATCGGTTGCGACATGTCTCAAGCGCAGGTCTGAGATGGACTCGACACTACCATTCGCATCGGTCAGAAGATAGCTATCGCCCAAGACCAAGTAATCGAATTTCTGAGCAGTAATGCGAGTTAATACGACAGTCGAGGAAGGAGGGTAGTAACCTCTTAGCTCAGCCGCTCCGTCCCCTGTGAAATACCGTTCTACCAACGACGCAATCGCGTCCGACAATAAGTCGCTGAGAGGCCGGCTACTATCTGCACATACAATCTCGGTA
>QHXG01000238.1:0-440 GCA_003222845.1 Acidobacteriota bacterium
GCGATGTGAATCAGATTGTCGAGCACATCGTAGTCGTAGGTTGTGGATTGGTTTGGATTGTTCGTTGAGCCGAGGCCGTTCGTGTCAGGCTCGTCCAGACGAATGACGCGGCCCAACGCATCAACCTTCTGTCGCCGCTGCTTGCGGGCCTGATCGGTAACCGTCGTGAAGATGCCGGCATAATCAGTAGTTGCATAAGCCGACGTTGGGTTCGCCGCATCACCGCTGGGCCTGTCGACCCGCGTCACCCGACCAAGGTTGTCGAAGGTCCGTGTGGTCCAAGGTCCCGAAGTATTCACTCCGTTGTTCGTGTAGCCTGAGGAATAATATGGATTACTGGTGCGATACGCGCGGCCCATCGCGTCGTACTCAATGTCCTGAGTGGACCAACCATTCGCAGACGAATAGTTATCGTAGGTCTGGGTCACTGCGCCGCGCCC
>QHXG01000238.1:570-12056 GCA_003222845.1 Acidobacteriota bacterium
AGACGCTCTGGGGCCGTAAAGAATCGGCGTGATAGAAGAAGGTTGTGTCCTGCCCGCTTTCATCCGTTGTCGTCCCAACCAGCCCGGTGTTGAAATCATAGCTGGCGCTGGTTGACAAAAACGGCCCGTTGCCGCTGGTCACCGAATCGATTTTTGCTGGCAGCAATCTACCTCAACTGTTTTCACATTCCCGGCAATATCGTAGGTGGTTAAATGGTTGATGGCGCCTCCAGCATTCGCCGCGTCCGCGTAAGTAGTCACCCGGCTCAAATTCCCGCGCGCCGTCGTGCCTGGATCGGCGTACATCATCGAGCTATTAAGATCAGGATATGAGATCAGCGAAGACTCATCGTATCCATAGTCAGTTTGCCCACTTGGCTGCGTCGATCCGCCGGTGAAAACCTTCACAGTCAACGGCAAGTGAATTAAGCCGCGGGAGGTGTACGCGGACGGAGTGAAGTAGCTCGTCTCAGTTCGGCGAAGCTCGGTAGGAGACACCGATCCGTCAGAAGTAAAGTCGTGCTCGCTGACCCGGCCGACATTGTTGTAATCGTCGTACTGATCGTACACGACTGCCTTCGTCTGGCCGGACTCGTTTGTGTTCTTGGTCGAACTGAGTCGTGGGCCTCCAGTAGGATCCCATTGCAGAAAAGTGTGAGAGAGTTCAGTGGCGCCGACTTTGATGATGGTGTCGGTAATCAATCCATCGTCCGGGTAACCCTGATGCACGGTCGCATGCGTCTCGGACACCGTGTAATCCGGCGCGGTCACCGTCGAGATGCCATTTGCCTGATCGACGGCGAAGGTGTAGTAAGGCGCCTCACCCGTGCCAGGCATTCCGGTAGTGCGCCCGGCCCAATTGTCTGTGCGTCTGGTATAAGTGGGCGCGTCCGAAAGGTTACTCGCATCTACCAGATAGTTGTAAGTGGTCGTCGAAGCGAGTGCCCCATTGCTCGCAATCGACCCATCAGGATTGAGCGTCATCCCGCGCCACTGCTGAATTTGATAGATCATCCCATAAGCGGAATAGTCATAGTGATAGCCGATGTGAGCATCTCCGGATTCCACGCTGTTTGGGAAATAGATATCGCTGATTAAACGAACGCTCTGCGGAGCCCCAACAATGGCGCTCGAAGGAAACAGACCTGATTGTAGTGAGAGATCGCGGTAGTAGAATCGCGCCACTTCACGATCAGGACCTTGTCCGTTAAGGGGCGGCGCTGTGATGGATGTAAGTTCATACCTAGAGGTGGAGGCGTTGTAATTGTACGAGAAGTGAATTAACCGTCCGAGCGTGTCTTGAATCGTCGAGATCAATCCATTGAACTGATCGTAGCTAATCAAAATGTAGTTGCCGTTCTGATCGGTAATCCTGCTCGGACCAGCACCATCTACATCGAAACGGGCCTGAATTCCGCCTGGATAGGTTACGGTAACTGATCCACCGCAGTTGGTTGCCGCTGCATGAATAAAGGTTCCGTCCGTTGAATTATAAATACAGTTAGGGTTGAGCCGGTCGTGGCTCGTGTCCACCATTTGATGCCGAGTTCCATCCGCATCTATCAGTGTCCCGCTCCTTGGCCGTCCATCATCGTATCTAGGATCTGCGCTATAGTTGGATATCCAACTACCAAAACCAAGCCGAAACCCTGGCGCCGGCCAGTCCTCGTTAACGTTGTAAGTCATCGTCAGTTGATTTAAGTGGTCGATGTATTTGGTCCAAAGACGGCTGTTGTAAATCAGGCCCAGGTTGACGTCGAGATTGCGTCCCGGCAAGTTCACGATCGGAAGACCAAAACTAAAGTTTGAGCTTCCGGGCGTTTCGGTGCTGGCAGTGGCGGCTCCGGCTACTGAGGCCCCCGGCGTAGTCTTCCCTGGCGGTGTGCCAACGGCGTTTGAAGCGTAGTAGCGCGAGGCGAGAGCATCATCATCAATCAACATTGGCGCCAACCCCGTTGAGGCGGCATGTGATTTCATAGAGGCTCGTCCTTTTCGGCTGATTCTGGTCCGTCTGTTAGAGCCCAGTGGTCGCTTTGTTGCTTCTGGCATTGTCAAAGACCCGTTATCGACAAACGGCTCGCCCTCGTTAATCAAACTTGAACCTGTTGACTTCTTTCTCGGTCCGACGTTGACCTTTACCTTCTCCTTCTTGTTTGCAACTGTTGCCGTCACAACTGTGGAACCGATTTTTGCGGCGACGGCATCGCCTTCCGAGGTTATGGAAAAAATCTGGGGATCAGTTGATTCCCACGCTGCCGTCAGACCATGAATTGTGTTGCCATCTTGATCAAGGGGCACAGCCGAGAAGACGGCTTGCTGCCCAAGCTGAAGGGTAACCTCGTCGTGGGGATTGATCTTAACCTTTTGGACTTTAGCTTCTTTCTCCTGTTTGCTTTGTGGCCGCCCTGGAGTTACTCCCGGAGCATTTACAGGTAGCGGTGGCATCCCACGATTTTGACTGTTGCCTTGAAGTGACGCGCGCGTAGTCGGACGTGATTTCGACGATTCATTAGGCAATGCTGAATTCTTAGCGATACGAATCAGTGATTGCGCACTGACGAGTGGAATGGTTGCGAATATCAGGACGACGGGCAAGAGAAGTGCCACTGACTTCCGTCCCAAGTTGGATAAGCGATGAATGTACCGGCAGTTGTGCGCCGTGCAAGAAACTCGCGAGCGAAAATTGAAGGACATGGGGGCCTCCTTGAGAACTGATGACTGCCAACGCGTAAACCGAGCATCGCGGTTCGCTCTGCTGACCGAATCTTGTGATTTTGTGCTTCAAATAAAAATGTCGAATTGCTGCAAAACGTTTTATCGCGCCGATTATGTCCCCAATAAGGCAAAAACGGAAATATTTTTCATCCATCCAACGCCGAGTTCAAGCGCGGCGGTTTTCGCATGCGCGGCGAAGTGGTTGAGGTCTATCCGAGTTATCACCAGGAAGCCTACCGAGTCGATTTGTGCGATTGATTCTATCTCGACGATTCTGACAAGAGTGAATTCTTTGCTCGGGCTTGCCGATAAATAGCCGTGCTGTGATTGCGAGACTCGTTGCTTTCGGTTTTTGAATGTCTAGGCTAACCTTTGATCGTCTAACTGTAAGATTCTTCGATGACCTCCGCAACGCAAGTTTCAAATGAAGCTGTTCCGCAGTACGCGCAGGTCGCGGTACCGGTTCATCTCAACAAGACTTTTACCTATCGGCTGCCGGCAGCGATGCAGCGCGCTGCGCGGGTCGGTTCCCGGGTCATGATCCAATTCGGAGCAAAACCGACGACGGGTTACATCGTGGCACTGTCGTCCCGACTGCGCGAAGGCACCAGTTTGATCGAGTCAGAGATCAAAGACGTTCAGGAGTTGCTGGATGTCGAACCGCCACTGACTCCCGAGGTTTTGGAAATCACGCGCTGGGTTGCTGATTACTATGCAACGCCTTGGGGAGAAGTAATGCGCGCAGCGTTGCCCGCCGGCATCAACGCTACCGTCGAACAAACAGTTTCGATCACGCTTGCAGGACGCGAGGAACTAGAGTCGGCACCGCCAGCGGGCATGTCAGTACCACCCGCCTCCTCTCCCTTTGGGAGAGGTTGGGTGAGGGTGCGAAGCTTAGCGGGTGGTTTGGGAAAACCTAACACGAACGCGATTGCCACAGACGACAAGCTGAAGCTTATCGGACATAAGAGCATAACGACGAATGCGAGGACTCGCGCGTTACGTCTGCTCGCCGATGAAGGCGAGTTTGAGCTTGGCGCTTTCCGCCTGCGCATTGGCGCCACACAAACACCGAAGTGGCTGCGAGACCTGGAACATGAAGGTCTGATCGAACGCTCCTACCGCACTCGCTTGCTCCCGACACGCGCCAAGCGCCGCCGAGCGGTGCGGCTGAAATCTGGGTACGCAGGCGTCCCGCCTGCTTCTTTGCCTTCTGATCAACGGTCTGATCAGCAGCGTGACGCGGAAACTCAGACGGGGAAGCAGGCGGGACGCCTGCGTACCCAGCGATTGACCGAGGCGCAGCAACGCACGATCAAAGCTTTGCGGGCGAATCAAAGCACGATGGCGATTGCCGACTTGATTAAGGCGGCGAACATCAGCGAATCCGTGGTTCGCACGCTGCGGAAAAAAGGATTAGTCGAAGAATTTGAAGAGGAGATGCGTCGCGACCCACTGGCGCGAGCTGAACTGCCGGTCAGCGAACATTTCCAGTTAACCAGCGCCCAACTCGCGGCGCTAACGGCGATTGAGGCTCCCCTGAATCACCGTCGTTTTGTACCAATCCTGCTCCATGGCATCACGGGCAGCGGCAAAACCGAAGTCTACATTCGCGCCATGCGCGCCGCGCTGGACCTGGGTCGTGGCGCGATGATGTTGGTACCGGAAATTGCGCTGACGCCCATTTTGTCACGCCGTCTGCGCGCGCACTTCGGCGATCAGATTGCGATCTTTCATTCGTCGCTTTCGAAGGGAGAGCGCTTCGATGAATGGTCGCGGCTTCGTTCCGGCGAAGCTCGAGTCGTGCTCGGCACGCGTTCGGCTGTGTTCGGGCCCGTAAAAGATCTCGGCGTTATAATCATCGACGAAGAGCAGGACTCTTCCTATCGCCAGGAAGAATCGCCTTTTTATCATGCTCGCGATACAGCGATCGTGCGCGCGCAAAAAGAGTCCGCCGTCGTCGTGCTTGGGTCGGCCACACCTTCGCTCGAATCATTTCATAACGCACAAACCGGCAAATACAAGTACGTTCAATTACCGGATCGAATCGCAAATCGCCCTCTTGCGCGCGCGGAGATTATCGACATGCGCGAAGTCTTTGCGCGCCGGAAGAAACCCGCGATCTTCTCTGATGAGTTGTTGTCAGCGATAGCTGAAACACACTCGCGCGGCGAGCAGACGATCATCCTTTTGAATCGTCGCGGCTACTCAAGTTTCATTCTCTGTCGCTCGTGCGGCGAATCGATCGAGTGCCCAAACTGCGACGTTACCCTGACTTATCATCGGGGCGATCACACACTGGTCTGTCACTACTGCAATCATCACCAACGCGCTCCGTCGCAATGTCCGGCATGCGGCAGCAAATACATCTATTACGTCGGCGAAGGCACCGAGCAGATCGAAGACCTTCTGCGCAAACGCTTTCCCAACCTGCGCATCGGCCGCATCGATCGCGACACGAAATCGCGCCGCCACGAATTTGAAAAGACGCTACTTGATTTCGGCAAAGGCGAGATCGATTTGTTAGTCGGCACGCAGATGCTCGCCAAGGGACATGATTTTCCAAATGTAACTTTGGTCGGTGTGATTTCTGCCGACGCCGGTTTAGCGCTTCCCGACTTCCGCGCCGCTGAGCGCACCTTCCAATTGATCACTCAAGTTGCCGGTCGCGCCGGACGCGGCGACTTACCCGGACGCGTTCTGATTCAAACTTATCATCCTCATCACTACGCGCTGCGCCATGCGACCGCGCAAGATTACCGAGGTTTCTATGACGAGGAGATTCGTCATCGCCGCAATCATGGCTATCCGCCATTCGTCGCACTGGCGTTGCTGCTGGTGCGACACAAAGACGCCGCGCGCGCGCTCAGCACAGCGCAGGAACTTCGGAATGTTTTGAACGAAGCTAACCGCGATCACTCGTCTCGCATTCTCGGCCCCGCGCCCGCGCCATTCGCGCGTTTACGCGGAGAACATCGCATTCAGTTACTTCTGAAATCACGCAGCCGCAAACAGATGCGCGCCGTGATCGATCAGGCTTTGAAGGAATTTGAAGATCGCGGCGGCGAGTCCCGTTCAGTGACGCTGGAAATCGATCCAGTGAGCATGATGTAAAACAGGAGGGCTGCGCTTAGCCAAGAGCCAAAGCTGACGCGGCATGATGTGCAAGAAGGCCGCGATTAAGCGGCTTTGACCCTATGATCCAAGCGCCAGTTCTGATCAGGCGTTTCGCTCTGCAGAACCGCCGAAGGTGAATCGCACAATCAGTGCGAACTTGCTGAAGGATCGAGATGCCTAGTTCCCGCGTGATAACGTCAGTTACCTTCGAAAAGCTGCTAGCGCGACTTGCCCCAGATCGAGAGCGCGCGGCGGAAGAGTACGAAACTCTGCGGCGTCGGCTCACCAAATATTTCGAACTAAAAGGTTTGCGATCGCCTGACTCGGCAGCCGATGAAACGCTTGACCGTATCGCGCTCAAGATTGAGGCCGGTGAAGACGTCCGAGATTTCACCCACTACGCGTACGGCGTTGCGCGCTGGATTTTTTTTGAGAGAATTCGGGCCGAAGAACGCGAGCGGAGGACTTATGACAATCTAGCCCAACTTCGTAACGGTAGCGAAAGCCCATCAGTTGCAGCCTATTTTGAAACGCTTGAAATCTGTCTAGACGAGTTAGTCGAGGAGGATCGTGAGCTCCTTCGGGTTTATTATGCGGACGCAGCTAGAGTTGATTGCGCGTGGCAGCGGATCGAGCTGGCGAAAACGAAAGGACTTACTTTGAACTCGCTGCGGTTACGGGTATTTCGTTTGCGACAGGTCCTTGAGAAGTGCCTCCGCGGCGAAAGTTAGAAGTCAAAATTGTCACTAGGACAGTTAATGTTCGAGGCTTTGAAATATCTGAGCGTTCCGAAGACACCTACTAAGTAGAGTGGCTTAAGCAGGTAACGGATTTTGATTACTGAATACTCAATAACCGCATATTTCCTGGGTGAGCTGCCTGACGGCGAGAGCCGGCGCTTGGAAGAGGAGTCTCTTCGCAACGAAGAACTATTCGACCAACTGCACGCCACGGAGGAGACGTTAATCGACGCCTACGTTCGAGGTGAAATGACTCTGGAGAGAAAGACGCTTTTCGAGCGGAATTACCTGAATACTCAGCGGCGACGAGCAACAGTTGAGTTGGCAAGCGCGCTGCTTCAGAAGTATCAAACGGAAGATACTAACTCGGCCCGGGCGACCGCGGTGCCGCCCTCTTCAGAGCGTTGGCGCACTGCGTTGGTTGCTAATAGCGTGGCCTGGACTCTAGCACTTGCCGCGGTGATTGTGTTGGTCATCGCGGCAGGTTTGTGGACGATGTGGCGAAAGGAGAATGCGTCTTCGCTGCAAGCCAAGGGCCCTAGCGCAACGCCAGCACCTCAGGAGACGACGTTGACAACTGCCGCTTCGCCCACAGAAACGGTTTCTCAAGGCCAATCGGTTTCACCTGCTCCAACTCCCGCAACTACCGTGTCACCTTCCCTTCCGCGTTCTCCTAAACATGCACCGGCTGATTCCGCGCAGACATCGCCGGTGTTTGCAACCTTCACGCTGTTGCCGGGGGGCGTTAGATCAGAAAGCGCAACCGGCAAGATTCTTAACTTACCGTCAGCCGTTACCATCATGCGCTTGCACCTTGTCCTGAAAGAGATTAACTTCGCCAGTTACTATGCGGAATTGCAGACGCCCGAAGGAGCAACAGTCTTAAGGCAAGAAGCGCTAAACCCCACAGCCGCCGGTTCGCACTTCGAGGTGGTCCTCGACATACAAACGCGCATACTCGAATCGAGGCATTACGTGTTGGTTCTCTATGGTGCGGGAGAGTCAAGACCAGGCGAACCAGCCGCCGAGTATGTTTTCAAGGTGAACAAAAAGTAAACGCTGTCGCCTTCTTCGGTCATCAGTCATATACTCTAGAGCCCGGACCGGCAAGTCCGAATAGCTGGGTGTTCTTGGAATTCATGTTCGGTAAATCTTCAAACATATTTCAAGATCGGCCCCGGATTTCCATATCCCTTCTGGTATCACACTGTGACTCAATGCGATTCGTGACCTTCTTGGTCTGTAATCTTCTATTGCTCATATGGGCCTCGAGTTCGTTGCAACCGGCTTGCGGCCAAACCGTTCAACCCAGTCTCGGCGATCGCACGAAGGCTCTTCCACTAGTGAAGGGCAAGCCGCTAAAAAAAGATTTTGCGCTGGGAGATGTGCACAGTTATCAAATCTCATTGAAGGCCGGCGAGTATGTTGGAATTGTGGTGAGGACTTCGAGTGGCTTTGATCCGCTGGTGAAACTCGCCGGCCCGGACAAGCGGCAACTCTTCTCCATCGTCCCAGCCGCAAGGGATAGTGCGATGAATGGTCGTGTGTCCGTGGCAGAGGCTTTGAAGGCAGAAACCGTCGAATACGTAGCCGAAAGGAATGGCATTTACAGTCTTGAAGTGCGGCGGAACTACGTTATCGAGCCGTCCAGCTATGAAATAGAAATCACTGAGTTACATCTCGCGACAGAAAGAGATCGTTCGCGGGCTACTGCTGCCAAGGCCTTCAGCAATGCTGAACATCTGCGGACACGGGATTACGATCCTGCTTCGCTGCAACAGGCTCTTCGGGAATACGATTACGCACTCTCAATTTGGCGCGCCCTGGGCGACGAGAAAGAAGAGGCGAACACATTCAACAGCATGGGCAGTACTAATTTTCTCCTCCAGGCCAAACAAACTGCTTCCGGTTACATTATGCTTGCCCTGGAAAGATGGCGAGCCGCGGGCGACGTGCGAGGCGAAGCAATCGCCCTGAATAATCTCAGCCACCTTCAGGACGACGAGCTGAAATCGATCGATTACCTGGAGCAATCACTGCGACTGTGGCGTAGCGTTGGTGACCGGCGTTGGGAGGCGATCACGTTGTATCTGATTGGCAGCGTCTATAAGGTTCGCCGAAAGTCTGCAAAAGCAATTGAGCTTTACGAGCAGTCGCTTCAGGTTTGGCAGACTGTCGCAGATCGCGCGAGCGAAGCCTTTGTCTTGTTATAACTGGCCGAGACTTATTGCTCCCTTGGTGATAAGCAAAAGTGCCGAGAGTTTTATCAACGCGCGCAGCAAAACGCACAAAGGCGCAATTTTCGGGAAATAATGGTCAGCCCACTGCTGAGGATTGGCGAGACGTATTTTGTTGAGGGTGAGTTTGACCAGGCACTTGGTTATTACGAACAGGCACTGGATCTCAGCCGGCATACTGGGACCCCAGAGGAAGCCTACTCACTCTATAGTCTTGGGACGGTTTACTTTGCTTTCAACGACAAAGACAAGGCACTGGATTGTTTCCGCCAGTCGCTACCATTATGGGGATACAACCTCAATGGAGAGGCTTACTCGCTCGAATATATCGGCAGGATTAATAGCTCCCTTGATCAGCGAGAAAAGGCTCGGGAATACTTCAAACAGGCATTGCCCCTCATGCAGCTCAGTGACCGCTCTGGAGAAGCTCACATCTGGAATGACCTGGGACTAATCTATGCCGCTGACGGAGACCAAGCGCAGGCTCTTGATTCCTTCAGCCGGGCGCTGAAACTTTCTCAGAATTCTTACAAGGACGTCGAGGCACACACCCTCCTTAACATCGGGGGCATCTATGACCAGGCCGGCGATTGGCAGCAGGCATACGCTCAGTACAATCAGGCCCTCGGTACATTCATTGGCCTCGGCCACAAAGGAGCTGAAGCCAAAGCGCGCTACTTCATCGCGCGGTTGCTGTGGAAAAATAAGAATCAAATTGAAGCGCGTGAACAAATTGAACAGGCACTGAAGATTGTCGAGTCGCTCCGGGCGCGCATCGTCAGCGACGAATTGCGATACGCCTACTTTACCTCGGTGCGTGACTACTACGATCTTTACCTGGAACTGCTCATGTCAGTGCACAGCCAGGATCCCACGGCAGGCTTTGATCGAGCGGCTCTTGAGGTTAGCGAGCGTGGCCGCGCTCGGAGTTTGCTCGAAATGCTGACTGAGGCGCGCGTGGACATTCGCCAGGGCGTTGACCCGGCGCTGCTTGCGCGCGAACGATTGCTGCGTCAGCAATTGAATGATAAAGCGCAACGACGGGTAAGCTTGCTGAGGGACAAACACACAGAAGAACAGGCAGCGACTGCTGCGAATGAGGTCACAGATCTCTTGACGCAATACCGGCAGGCACAGTCGCAAATCAGAATTAATAATCCTCGTTATGCCGCGCTTACACAGCCCCAACCACTCTCGCTTAAGCAGATTCAGCAGGACGTGCTTGACCCCGACACCGTGTTGCTTGAATACGCGCTCGGCGAAGAAAGAAGTTATCTCTGGGCTGTGTCGCACGACTCATTGGTGAGCTATTCCCTTCCGCCTCGTGAGCAGATTGACCAAGCCGCGCGGCGCTTTTATGACCTGCTCAAGACAGAAAACCGTGAAGCTGCGAACGAAGACTCAAGAGACGAGCAGTTGCAGAGGGCGGCCCAAGTCTTAAGCAACCTGATCCTCGCCCCAGTCGCGGGCAAGCTAAAAGCCAAACGCTTGCTGATCGTTGCCGATGGAGCCTTACAGTACATTCCCTTCGCGGCTTTGGCCGATCCTTCAGGCGACAATCCCACGATGACCGGCGTTCAGGCGGTCGGATACCATCCTCTGATCGAGCGCTATGAGATAGTTCATTTACCTTCCGCTTCGGCGTTGGCGGTAATACGTGAGGAGCTAAAAGGACGCCCAGCGGCCGCGCTGTCAGTCGCCGTAGTTGCCGATCCCGTCTTCAGTGCGACCGACGAAAGAGTGAGACGAGCGCCGCTGCGTCACCCAATCACTTCCGGAGCCGTTCGCGCTGGAAGCAATGAACAACAGTCCACCACTTTGAACACATCTTCCAATTCCACTTTGCTAACTCGTGCAGTGCGAGATGCGGGCATTGGCGGTAGCGCGGAAAACATACCACGGCTGCCTTACACGCGCCGAGAAGCAATGCAGATATTGGCGCTGGTTGGCCCGCGCGAGGGATTGCAGGCAGTCGACTTCGAGGCTAGCCGACAGCTTGTGACCAGCGGCAGGATGGCTCAGTACCGGATAGTCCACCTTGCCACTCACGGTGTATTAGATGTCAAGGACCCGGAGTTGTCTGGACTCATATTCTCTTTAGTGGACCATCGCGGCCAGCCCGAAGATGGATTTCTCCGTTTGCCTGACATCTTCAACCTAAGCCTGAACGCTGATCTCGTGGTCTTGTCTGCCTGCCAAACGGGTTTGGGCAAGGATGTCCGAGGCGAGGGATTGGTGGGGCTGACCCGCGGTTTCATGTACAGCGGCGCGGCGCGTGTCATGACCAGTCTGTGGAAAGTAGACGACACCGCTACCGCGGAGTTGATGAAGTATTTCTATGAGGCAATGCTCAAAGATAAGCAGACACCAGCGTCAGCCCTGCGTACGGCACAGCTCAAACTTTGGCAGACTCGACGTTGGCATTCGCCATCGAACTGGTCGGCATTCATCCTTCAAGGTGAATTCAGATGACCTAATGACACTAAGCAGCCGAATGAAAGCCAGCTACAACCCGCCCGGAGTTGGAACCTGGCAGAACCCACATCTGGGGGATTCGCATCTCACGGCGCATCGCCAGCCGCTTCTTCTTTCCTCGAAATAATTCCTTCTTCCAAATCATCCTGCCTGAAATCTTCGCGTCGAAAACGACACTTAGTATCAGAGCAGTGAAAAGAAT
>QHXG01000787.1 GCA_003222845.1 Acidobacteriota bacterium
TCGAGTCCCAGAAGTATTTGAAAGACCTGTTCACAAAACTCGCCGGCTGGGGCTATGACTATTTCAAGATCGACGGCCAGCCGGTCGTGGTTGGCGAATACAAAACGAAGAAGTCTTTTATGAAGAACCCGAGCGACGACGCGGTCGCATTGTATCGTCAGACGCTGGAGATTATTCGCGCGGCCATTGGGCCTCAGCGTTATCTGCTCGGATGCTGGGGAATGCCCATCGAGGGCGTGGGACTGATGAACGGTTCGCGCACGGGTGGCGACGTCGTGCTCGACTGGGCCGGGGGCTTCATGCCCGCGTTGCGGACCACGATGCAGAACTACTATCTGCATAACGTAGCCTGGTACACAGACCCTGACGTGATGCTTTTGCGCTCGCCGCTGACGCTCGATCAGGCCCGCGCGTGGGCCACACTTCAGGGGCTCACGGGACAGGCCATCCTCGGCAGCGATCGCATGATGGATTTATCAGAGCAGCGCGTCGAGCTGCTGCGACGCGTATATCCAGCCGTGGATATCCGGCCGCTGGATTTGTTCCCTGCCGAGCGCAACAAGCACATCTGGGATTTGAAGGTCAATCATCTGGGGCGCAACTACGACGTCGTCGGCCTCTTCAATTACGATGAAGGGAAGTCGGAACAGATAAATCTCAACTGGAAAGATTTGGGACTGCCTGAGAACGCGCCGGTTCACGTCTATGATTTCTGGAATAAGGAATATCTGGGCGCGTGGGAAAACGGGATGACGGTTAATCTCTCACCGACAAGCTGCCGCGTGCTTACGCTGCTGCCCAGCTCGGACAAAGTCGAATTGATTTCGACGAGCCGTCACATCACGCAGGGCTGGGTCGATCTCGTAGCGCTCAATCGCAATGACACGACTAACTCTTACACGGGGAAGAGCACTGTAGTTAAGAATGACGCTTACGAGCTTCGGTTCGTATTTCCGCGCGGAAAGAACTTCAGAATCAAGAGCGCGACAGCGCGAGGCTCTGCCGGAAATATTCCGGTGAAGATTGCGAACCATCAAGGCTGGGCCACAACGCAGATGGTCTCTCCGCGGACGACGCAAGTGAGCTGGTCCGTAGTATTCGAGCCGGCAGACATCTACCATTATCCCGTGCGCGAGCCGGCAAACCTCTTTGTTGAGCGCGCCGGGCTTGATGCGGTCACGCTGAAGTGGAGCGCCCAGTATTATCTCAACGCGGGCTATCAGGTCTATCTCAACGGCGCGCTGATGGGCTATACGCCGACCAACACGTTCACTCTGCGAGGGCTGGATCCCGAAGCGACCTACACAGCCGAAGTGAGGACCGTCTGGGAGGACGGGACGGCGAGTGAGAGGAAGGCGGAATTGAAATTTGCGATCAAGTCGCTGCTGCCGCGAGAAATGTCGCTTGCTATGTTGACGCCTCTGCGTCCGGGCATTGGCGGGCGCGGGATTGAGATCAACCGCGCGCTGACAGGAAGACCTCTCTCACTACGGGGCCAGCGGTATGAAAGCGGCATCGGCGCACGGGCCAATTTGGAGATTGAATATGACCTGAAAGGACTCTTCGACACCTTCTCAGCGTTGGTTGGTGTTGACGACGCGACTACCAATCAGAACGCCGGCGTTGAATTCGTCGTGCTCGCCGACGGCAAAGAACTCTGGCGCAGCGGCGCGCTGAAGAAGTCCGACGCCGCGAAGGCATTGAAACTCGATGTCGCCGGCGTGCACCGTCTCGTGCTCCGCGTCACAGGCGGCGGTGAAAACCAGGGCCCACAGGCTCGGATTCTGGCGGATTGGGTTGACGCGAGGGTGACGAGAAGATGAACCTTGAAGTTCGCGAATACCTGAGCCTGCATCCCGCTGAAGTCAATCAGGCTGTTTAGGGTCGTGTCAGAACCGCGAGCGGTAGCGACCGGATCATCCAGGCAACTCCCAATGAAAAGAGATTACATCGACTTTCAAGATTGCAGTTCGCCAATCGGGTATTTGATTACGTTCCGCTGCTATGGAACGTGGCTTCACGGCGATGAACGCGGCTCTGTTGATCGACATCATCGAGTCTATGGCACTCCCGGCCTACAACCCTCCGCGCTAAGAAGACAACATGATCGTGACCTACTTAAACGCCTCCAGTTAAGCTCCACTCTCAGCAACGGTCCGTAGTTGACTCCGCGATTCGCGAAACCTGCACGATACGCCGTTGGCAGTTGTGGACGGTGAACGTTCGCGCGAACCATGTTCATGCAGTCGTTTCCGCTGACAAGAGAGCTGATGCAGTTCGGAGCGCGCTGAAGGCAAATGCAACTCGGGCAATGAGAGAGGCAGGACTTTGGACGAGTGAGCTAAGCCCGTGGGAGTTTCGCGGGAGTTTCGCGGAAGCAAGAAGTATCTGTGGGACGAAAAGCAATTGGCCGCCGAGATAGCCTACGTTGAATGTGATCAGGGAGAGCCGCTGGATTAAGTGTCAGAACCCGGAGCGGTAGCGATGGGATCGACCACTCAAGTTTTGCTCTGATCGGGGCGCTGACACTCGTCAGACGAGTTCCACGTCGTGTTATTGATACCGGAGTTTTCTCCTGATCCGGTCTCTACCAGAGCGTGTCAGAACCCGGAGCGATAGCGATGGGATCGACCACTCAAGTTGAGGTGTTAACGCGCCACTTCAAGAATGCCGGCATTGTTTGGTTTGTTCGGGAGTTGCGCGATGATCCGGTCGCTACCGCTCGCGGTTCTGACACGAGCGCGTG
>QHXG01000239.1 GCA_003222845.1 Acidobacteriota bacterium
ATTTTCAAAAGTGCCACGTGGGTCCCGTGTGGCATCGTTTACAAACAGTGAAGTCATCATCGCCAAATGCGCGCTTGCCATCATGACAAGTCAGGCAACTTTGGGCGCGACCGGTCGCATGATGATTTAGCGGTTCAGGTGTTGTAACTTGTCTTCGTTGCGGCATGCCGGCCCTGACCTGATGACATTCGTTGCAGGTAACTTTTTGATGCTTCGCGTGACTAAAACTGACGCGAAATGCCGGCATGAATTCTGGAGTCCTGGAATAACCGCCCAACTGGTGACAAGTGCCGCACGAGGAAATATCGCGGCCGCCGGATTGCGCCCGCGGCGTGTGGCATCGATAACAAGTTGTGTGCGCATTAAAGCTGGCCGGTATCGACATTGCCACGCCGGCGCGCGCAGGCTGATGACAAGTCGCGCAGCTCACATTGCCCATCTTTAAATGAAGCGAATGTTCGAACTTCATTCTAAAGCTCTTCAGGCGCGGGAACGATTTCAATGCTCCCGATTTCACGTCCGTATGACAAATGGTGCAGATAGGACTCTCGGAACTTGAAAACTGCTGCGCGTGACATCCGGCGCACGGCAGATGGTTCGACGCGCCGGGACGTTTGGGAAGCGGCGCGTTCGTGTCGCGACGATGGCAAAGCAGGCAGGGCAGGCGCGAATGATTTCTGCTGTTGTGCTGAAACTTCGAATAATCGAGCCCTTCGGGAAATTGCATTTGCTCCTGAGGGAATGATGATTCAATTCTCGACTCCGATGCGCGCGAATTGATCACAAAGGTAGCGCAAAGAGTCAGACCAAGAATGAAACATACCAGTCCCGTAGGGACGAAATATTTATAGAAGGGCGAGTCCAAACGTAGGCACAAGCTCCGTAGGAGCGACATATTATTCGCCCGTTTGATAAGCGCCTCCCAAGAAAATATTTCGCTCCTACGGAGCTTGGTTCGCTTCTTGACCTTCTTTGCTATAAACATTCGGCTCCTACGGAGCTGACTTGGCGATTAACTCTTCGCTATCAGGATTCTTGGAGACAATTCAATCATCAACTCGGCTTCACCTTCGGTTTTGGTGTTGGAATCGCCTGCGGATGATCTTGCGGCACAGCTTCCTTGCCAAACGTCGCGTGGCACTTGGTGCAAACGAAATTTGGGTCCTTTTTCTTTTGATCGATCTCGAAATTCAACGCTCCGCCTTCATCTGTCGTGGTGGTGATGTGACATCCTTCCGCGCCGCCGCACGATCGCACTGGTACTTTTAAGGTTTTCGGATCGATCGTATTGAACTTCGCTACATTGTGACAGGTCAGACAATTGAGATCCGGATGTTCGCCACCTTCGTGACGAAACGCGCCCGCCGAAACTCTCCGACTCCACCGCGCCAGGACAGTACGGTCGCTGATTCCCATCGCGTCAGGCAGTTTCGGATCGAAGTCCACTTTCAAAGTCGAATGGCCCGTCGCTACTGCTCCGGGTTCTGTAACGGGCGATCCGAGCTTATGACAGACGTTGCAGTCTTTCGGTTCGGGCGCTAGTCCGGAATCCGCGTTGTGACAGGTAAAGCAGATCGTATGACTATTGGGAATTGTCTTGAACGTGCCCTTCTTTAACCAGAAATTATCGCCGATGTTTTTGGGCGGTTTGGTTACATATTCTACGCTTGATTTGCCTTGTGGCTGATAGGTTTCATGACAAACAGGACAGCTCTTTGGTGGCGCAGGCTTCTTTTCCTGGGTACCGAGCGCTGGCCCGCTATCGGGGTCTAACCGGTCGCTATGCTGCGCACCCTCACCCGACCTCTCCCAGAGGGCGAGGAGAAAACCGCTCCCGGTTGGGTAACGGAACAACGCCTTCACGAACAACCCGCGGTTGGGAGAAGTGGACACATTCAATCCAACAACGTCGACATGCTTATCGTGCGGAAAGCCAACACCAAATTCCGAAACGAACTCGCGTCGCTTCAGCTTTGGATCGGTTAAGTCACCGAGACTCGGAAATAACCAGCGCGCGGTATCGCGTGGACTGATCGCGATGTGACAATTCGAGCAAATGACCGGCGCCGGGCGTTCGCGCGCAAAGAACTGTTGGCGATGACAATTCAAACATGACGAGTGTTCCGGGAAATCCGTAACGTCGGCAAATGCCGCATCTCCTTTACGCACTTCCTTCCAATTCTTCGAAGGGACTTTATGACAGGAGTTGCAGACCAACTTTTGCGTGACGACGTGAGTTTGATGCGAGAACCTCGTGTAATCGACTTTCGGTTTCGGCGGAACTTTGCGTTTTTGAGATCGAGATTTCTGGGGCCGTCTTTGCGATTCCGCCGCCTCAGTCGCGCGGATCAAGCAAGGACTCAGAGCGAACGCAACGACTAATGCGAACATTCCCAAGCCCAGCTTGCTAAGCACCCTGTCGATCATCGTTCCAAGCCGCTTAACGGCGAGATGTTTATGGAAACCATTAACTCAAATAGAAGAAAGCTCCGTCAGGAGCGCAATGTTTCTGTCGCCCATCATTGGGCTCTACGGTTGATTGTATGCGTTCGGTGCTATAAATATTTCGTGCCTCACGGCACTTCTTCTTCGCTCCTCGTCGTTCGCTATTCTCTGGCGGGCTGGCGACTCTCGATCTGTCTGATCTTAAGATAAACGAGCGCTGCTAGAAACAGAATGAACACCAGCGAGACAGCGAGCCCTTCACGTCTGAACTTGCGCTCAGCCAGCGCGGCCAGCCCCGCCTGATAACCTTTGCCGGCGACCTCGAGTCCTGGCCTCACCACCTTGTCGACTTCGGCGGTCGACGAAGAATGAATCAGCACTCGCGCATGCGTCAATGCGTCCGTCGCGCCTTTCAATTCGAACTTTGGTTTGCTGACTTCCATGCCGGCGCGCTCAGCGCGGCTGAGAATCTCCGTCGACTTATTGATGCTGGCGAGCAGCTCATCAATTCGCGAACGCATCATTCCGGCGGCGGCGAAACCCTTGTCGCCGTACGTATGACAGTTGACGCAGAGCGCGCCCGCCTGAGTTCCAATCATCTGATCGCCAGGCTTGGCGATCGCGTGATTGCTGTGGCAGGTGATGCACTCGGCGAGCTGCTTCTGATCGAAAGCCACCTTGTGCGGGCTGGTTTGGAAAAGCTCAGCCTGGCGCGCATGACACTGGCCGCAGACATTAGCCACCGAAGCAATGCCCGGTGGCGTCGCGCCATGATTACCATGGCAATCGTTGCAGGTCGGCGCCGACAGATCCTGTTTTTCGTACAGAGCTTTTGCATGAACGCTGGTCTTGTATTTGACGTACTGATCGCTGGGAATCCCGAAGCTGCGCATGTAGTCCGCGCTGGCATGGCACTTCGAGCAGGTCTCGGCGACATTCGTTGGATAAACTGACGACAGCGGATCGGTGGGCGCTCTGATGCCGTGCACGCTATGACAACTGATGCAGGTGGCGACGCGTGTCTCACTCTTCTCTTTGAGAAGTTTGCCGTGCACGCTGGTGTAGTATTCGCGCTCCTGATCCACGCGCAATGAAGGATTGAAGCGCTTCATCAGGTTGGCGTCGCTGTGACACTTGCCACAGTAAGCTGGGATGTCCAGCGTCTTTGGCTTTCCCAGGTAGCCCTTCCGCGGATCTTTTGCGCCCTCCTTCGTGTCATCATTCGGATCGCCGCCATGACAATCATTGCAGGACAAGCCACGGGATTTGTGAATATCGTTGTCGAAAAGTTTTGCGGGGGCGCTGAGCCTGGGATCGTCGAGTTTGATGTGGCACTCGATGCAGGAACTTTTCTTTTGGGCCGAAGCTGACGCGACCAGGGCCAGCACCATTAGGAGTTGAACAGTAAGCTCGAAGAAGGAGTAAATTGAAAATTGCAAATTGCACAATGTCTTAATTTAGTCTGATTCATCCTTACCGCCTCGTCAGGTTACATATCCGACGATCGTCATCACCACGATATAGAGAAGCGCCAGTCCACCCAATGCATTGAAGACTAATCTGCGGCGTCGATTCTCCGGAGACCGGTCCACGAACGGCACGATAAACAAGAGCAGCGCCACAATGTTGAAGGCCATGATGCCGAGTACCTCGCCGTCCATCCCGAGAATCTTCGCGGGTATCAGCTTCAGAGTTTGGAACATGAAAAGGAAATACCACTCCGGCTTGATACCGGCAGGCGCCGGAGCAAACGCATCTGCCTTCTCGCCCAATTCCCACGGAAACAACGCGGCCAACGCAGCCAGCACGCCGATCGCCAAAATCCATCCGATCAGATCTCGCAAAATAAAGTTAGGAAAAAACTTCATCCGCCGATAGTTGTTTTCGTACTTGTGCGGCACGTGCATGCCATGAAGTTGGACCAGCAGCACGTGAATCGCGATGAAGACCGTTGCCGTCGCCGGTAACACGGCCACGTGAAATCCAAAGAAGCGCGTTAGCGTCGCGCCGGTTACGTCGTCGCCGCCGCGCAGAAATCTCAGTGCTGGCCGGCCGACGACAGGAACGACGCCCGCGATCTCAGTGCCCACCTTGGTCGCAAAAAACGCGAGCTTGTTCCAGGGAAGCAGGTACCCGCTGAATCCAAAACAGATCACGGTCCAGGCTTGGTTCCGGCAGACCCAACGGCCTGCGAGCTTCTAGCTGAAGCAAACCAAACAACCATGCCCAACACTGACCCGTAACGAGTAGCGTTTTGATCGATTTGGTGAGTCTCACTTTGGAGCCTCCTTCCAGGGTATTACCCTAACTTTAAGTCTTGCAGAAAGTTTTTTTTCATAAAGACTTGGGGCAAGCGCTCTGAATTTTACAAGAGTCGGGGACGATCTGCTGTGATGCCAATCACACGGGCGTAACAAAAAGCTCACGCCGTTGATTGCGCCAAAGAGGCGAGCGCGGCGCGGTTGCGAATCAACATTCCGTGTCCGTTGACGTGAATAATCTGTTTTCGCTTCAGCGCGCTAAAGAGGCGCGTCACGGTCTCCCGGGACGCGCCGATTATCTGTGCGATCTCCTCTTGAGTTAAGAGATTTCTTAAGTAGACTCCCTCGGCTTGGCGTTCTCCAAAATCGCTGCTCCACTTCAAAATCAAACGCGACAATTTTTCAACCGCCGACTCCGACAACATCAACAGGCGCGCATGCTCGACAGACTCGCTGAACTGCTGGCTGAGCACCTGGACCAGATCAAGACCAAAAGATCGCTCGCCTCGCATCAACCTCAATAGACCATCGCGCGAGATGAACTCGACGCGGCCGTCTTCGACCATTTCTGCCGTCGCTTCGTAAGCTCGCCCAGTCAAACCCGCGTAGAGTCCCAGCACGTCACCAGGTCGAGCGAGGCGCATAATTAACTTCTTCCCGTCGGCAGAAGAGATCGAGATCTTCACGCGCCCCGTGCGAAGCACGTAAGCGCCGCGCCCCGTTTCGCCCTCGCAGAAGATGGCCGCATTTCGTGGATAGAGCTTGCCGATGGTAACCGGTTCAGATTTGGGAACCGCGCGCAGTGGCGAACCAACATAACCGTTGTCGTTTAGCGCACGACCGTTGCGAGTGTCTTCGACTCTAACCGCTCTGGCCATGACCTGCATCCGTTTTGCCTCGATACCTTTTCCCTTATTCCAAGATTATCGCGCGGAATTCGCGCTTAATGGTCGACTCGCGACTCGCAAGCGGTGTGCCCATTTCTGCCCTGAAAAGAACTCTTCTGTCCTCTGCGTCGCCGGCGTCTCAGCGATTAACTGTTTTTCGGCGCAAACGCGCGGTAGAGACGCAGGGGCGCTGAGACGACGCAGAGAAAACCATTTTCTCGGCGCGGTTGTTTATTGGTCGAGTTTGAAGATCGTGGTGGGCTCTGTGAGAGTTTTCTCTCAGCCCATTGCGGAAGTTTACTCAGAATCTGCGAGGCTGGCGCGAATTTTCGGCGACCCAGCATGGATTTATTGATCGGCATGTCCATTGCTTCGCTTGATGACGGGCATACCCCCGGCTCGAGCGGGAGCAGCGGCTTGCTGCTCAAAGCTGCAGCGTCAGAGAGGATTGGAGGAAGACGCCATGACCAAAGACGACCAGGACATTCTTGAACTGCTTAAAGATGAACTAGCTTTCATCCAGAAGGGGGGATATGGACGGTCGGTCCGCACGCCGTGGTTACCGAAGTCGTCCTTTCAGGACAGCAGTCGGTAAATCATCGCTGGAGACAATACAAGCAAATGGCCGAAAGGAAGGATGTTTAGAGGCGGGCTACCGCCCACCCGTCGGGCATTAGCCCGACTCTAAACGAGGGAATCTTCGTTATGAGTCTGACTACAAACTATCTAGGGTTAGTGCTGAAGAACCCGATTGTCGCGTCATCATCTCCGCTATCGCACACCGTCGACAGCATTCGCCGCCTGGAAGATGCCGGCTGTAGCGCGGTGGTGATGTATTCGCTCTTTGAAGAGCAGATCGCGAGTACGAGTCAGTGGCCCAGATGATCGGCAGCATGAGCCAAAACAAGTGCGCCGAGCCTGCCGCGTTCGAGCGCGCGAACTACATGAAGACTCTCGATTCGTACCTGCCGATCAATTGAAATCGATTGGGGAACATCGCACTCAGACGGTAATTTGACATCCGCATTCAAGCTGTATAGTCACGGGTGACTTAAGCAGTCTGTCTCCGTCGCGTCGCCGATGGGTTACCTCCCTAGTTCGCGGGTCGAAGAGAATGACATCTTTGACGCCTTGCTTCAGATAAAATGGCGCGCCGATCTCGGTATCTTTCTTCTCGTAATCCTTGCTCAGAACTTCCAAAACCGCTTCCGGGATTTCTTCAAGAGCCTCATCTTGATCAGGAGGCTCTTCACAAAAGATCGCAATATCAGGACGCTTGAGGGAGCCATCTGGAAACTTGATATAAGTGTCAAGCAACTGGACGCAACCACAATCACTCTCGGACGATCGTTCGATGGTAACGAAGATGCGGCCCACCGCCTTCTGGTGTCGCGGTCCTGGGAAGGCTTCCCAGGTGGGAATACCGCCGGTGATCTCCAACTTGACGCCGGCATCGTCCGCCATCTCTACCAGTTCTTCAAAGGCAACCGGACTTGTGAGTGTCTCGACCTTCATTCTGACGTTGCTTCCTTGATGGGCTGATCAAATGTCAGCCGCGTGCACAAATACTATCACAAGTGAAGAATCACCTTTGCGATTGAGAAATATATGACCAGGCCCGTCGCGTCGACCAGAGTAGTAATCAGCGGCGCGGACAATACCGCCGGATCGACGCCGAACCGTTCAGCCACAATTGGAATCAATGAACCGACCGTGGTTGACCAAGTGCAGATAGCGAGCACGGTTATTGAAACCGTCAGGGCCAAAGGCGCGGGCGCGCCCCATAATAACGCGCGGCCAAAAGCCACCGTGCCGATCAGTAAGCCAATCATTATGCCGGTGCTCATCTCGCGCGCCAGCACGCGGCCTGCCTGCTTCAAACGAATTTCGCCCAACGCAAGACTGCGAATAATCGTGGTGACGGTTTGCGATCCGGCGTTGCCGCCCGTGCCGATTAGGAGCGGGATGAAAAACGAAAGCGCGACTACCGCGGCCAATTCGCTTTCGTAATAACGGAGCACCGTGCCGGTGAGTGTTTCGGCGACGAACAGCAGCAGTAACCACCCGATGCGTTTGCGCACGACCCGCAGAATAGGATTGTCGAAGTAAGGTTTGTCGAGCGCGCCTGGTTCAACCGCAGCCATGCGCAAAAGATCTTCGGTTTGCTCTTCCACCAGCACGTCGATCACGTCGTCAACCGTAACGAACCCGACAACGCTTTCGTCCTTTTCCAAAACGGGCACCGCGAGCAGGTTATACTTGGCAATCTTTTTCGCCACCGCTTCCTGATCGTCGAGGGCCTGAACGGTGACTGGCTTGCGGCGCATCACTTCGGTGACCGGCCTTTCCAATTCAGTCATCACCAAATCGCGCAGTGAAACCGCTCCCAGCAAACGGCCCATCGTCGGTTCCATCACATAACACGCATAAATTGATTCCTTCTCACGCGCCACGGAGCGTATGTGTTTGAGCGCATCGCCCACAGACATTTTCGGATCCAGCCGGACGAACTCTGTCGTCATGATGCCGCCCGCAGTGCGCGGCGGATATTGCAGCAGGCCCTCGAGTTCCTTGCGTATCTCGGGCTTGAGCTTTGGCACTACGCGATGCCGCTCGTGCGGGCTCATCCTCTGAATGATGTCCGTGCGTTCATCAGCGGAAAGCCCTTCCAGAATTTGCGCGACACGCGATGGGTCCAACTGCTCCAGGATCGCCGCGCGACGACGCATCGTTGGCTGATCGCAAATTTCGATTGCCCGCGGCACCGGCAATAACGAGACGACCGCTGCCGCTTCGGCCAACGTCAATTGGTTGATCAGCTCTGCTAAATCAGCGGCATCGAGATCAGCCAACTGCTGGGCAATGCCCACCATGCTTTCATCCAGACGA
>QHXG01000785.1 GCA_003222845.1 Acidobacteriota bacterium
GTCTGCGGGGTACCGCTAGCGCCAGGCTGACGAGTGGCGTTCACGTTGTTACGAATCCCCTGCAAGGTAGGAATAATAGGTGCTCCAGAAGTAGTTGGTTGCAATGGTACCGTGTCGTTGGGATGCAGCGTGTTCCAGGAGTTCGCCCAAGTGTTGTATTCCGCTGCGGTGATCGGCTGATTCACGCCACTCACCGCCTCATTTGTAATTTCGGTCGGGAAGGTTCCCATTCCGGCAGGCGTATTACCAGTATTGCTATAGCGGAAGTTCGGATGATTGAAGGCATTGATCAGGTCTACTCTGAAGTTGATGCGACGCTTCCCTTCCTTGGCAAAGATGGGCCAGGGAAAATCTTTCGAGAGTGCGAAATCAAAAAACTCTTGCCGCGGTGAGCGAATGTCCAGGGTGCGCGGCGCGTTGCCTAAGGTTCCCTTCACCGGACGCATGAACGCTGCCGGATTAATATAAGGCTCGCAACCTGAAGGAGGCGCCGCATTACCAACTGGGCAGCCGCGTTTCCACAAAGGATTACGCAACGGCACTCCGGGCACGATGTCGGGTCTCACCACGCGGTTGAAGAGCACCCCACCAAGATGGTTTGGATCGGTAATAAACGGTAGGAATGGAAGACCTCCGGGCAGGCGCAGAACCCCGGACATGGTCCACCCTCCAACTATCTGGTTCACCACTCCTGGGGCATGAGTGAGAAACTGTCGCCTGCGTCCGATCGGAAGGTCCCAAATACCGGTCGCCGTGAAGTTATTCTTAATATCGAAGGTCGAAATAGCACGATCCTGGCTTAGCGCTCCACCGAGGGATACCTGTTGACGCGCTTGTCCAGTGGACAGTGTTCTCGTATCCGGACTTGCGTCTGAAGCAGTATCAATGCTCTTGGCATAGGTGTAGTTCGCAGTGAAAGTCAAACCGCGACTCACGCGGCGCCGCACATCGATATAACCCGCATGACGAATGCTGTCCCCGGATGGATCGAAATATCTGTTGAGCGGATCAAAACCCAGGAATGGGGTAAACACACTGGCGCGCGTAATGGTAATCACGGAACCCTGAGCGGGTCTTGAGTAGCGGTGGAATTGGTTACGTCAATACCCTGCGACTCCAATTGATCAATGAGAGCTACATTACGCGGATTGACATTGATGAATGGTAGAAACAGATGGTTCGACTTGTTGCCGACATACGCCACTTCAACTACGGTGTTTCTAAGCGGCTCAAACTGCACCGTCAAATTCCAGTTCTGGGAGTATGGAATCTTTCCACTGGCGGAGGTTGGCGTAACGGCAAACCCGGGGATTCCTAAGCTCTTAAGAAAGACCAAGCCGTTAGAATCGGTACCCAAAATCGAGTCGAGTGTTCCCGTAGTTCCCTGCAATGGAGGATTGCCCGTCAAACGAATCGGCTGCGTTGGGTCAAGCGTACCGCCGACGGCCGAACCTGCTGCGATCGTACCGATGTTGACAAAACCTCCGAAGTCAGGATTTGGCGATCGGTTGTTGCCGGTAAGGGTCGCGTGCGAAATGCCGTAGCCGCCTCGCACCACAACTGATCTCTTTTCCAGATCCAGACCGAAGAGTTTCATCTTCGGACTCCAGGCAAAACCGAACCGCGGCTCAAATCCTAAGTAATCAATAGGCACCAGATATTTTGAACGTCCGCCACGTCCCGCAAAAGCGAATGGCGGGATGCTTATGGCCGTGGGAACGTAATCAGGAATGGCGGCAGTCGCGGCCACGCCCAGATTCCCAGCTAATGTGCGGCGCTGCGTGTCGGTCAGCGGAAACGACTGCGCGAGATCGGTTCGGAAGGCGCCTTGATTATTGTGCTTCTCAGCGCGTGGTAATTGGAGCGAGTAGCGAAGGCCGAGGTTGAGCGTAAGGTTTGGTCGCAGCTTCCAATCATTCTGGGCAAATGCCGCCACGCTCTTCCAACGGTAATCGTAGTCGAATATGAGTGGTCGAACATCCACCGAGTTCGGCACGCCGAGTAGCACACTGGCTACGGTGTTGCCGCCATTGTTCGCATTTGTCCCGCGGGTGTTACTGGTGTTAACAACGCGGAAGTCCCATCTACCGCCGGAAGCCGCGAAGAACGGAGTCGCGGTCAGCCGAGCATCATTCAGATCAACGCCAAACTTCCAGGTTTTATTGCCGCGAGTCCAATAAACAATGTCGCTGATGTTGTAGCGCTGCTCGACGTTGAAGTTATTGGTTGAGGCAGCCGAACCGATATCTGCACCTACGTAGTTATTGTCTCGGGCGATGAGGAACAAGGGGATGCCGCCTGTAGTCAGGTGAGGTAGTCCAATCTCACCCGCGAAGCTTCGTCCGGTTTTGATCGCGAACTCAGGCGAATAATCTTCGCTGAAATTCCCGCGCGTATAGTTGAGACGCAGATCGTTGACCAGAGTTGGCGTGACGATGTTATTAAAGGCGAGTAGGAACTGTCTGGCATTGCTGTAAACGCCAGCGTTACCATTTATGTCGTTGCCTGCGCTTCTGATACCAACGGCCGGCGTAACTGTATAGCGAAAGTTCGCCTTAGCCCTATCCGTGAAGTTGTGATCGAGTCGTAGTGTATACCGCGTCTCGTTCTGCACGACGGAACGTTGCTGGAAATAATTTCTGATATTGCCTGAATCAAGGAAGTAGCTTCCAGCCGGAGGCATGAATTCTAATATCTTCCGCCCAATCGGGTCGATGAACGCTGGCGGAACAACATTCAATGCCGGGTTCGGCACATACGTTCTTGGATCACACTGTGGCGTCGGAATACCGTTAACCACAACGTTAGTTACTCCTGCACCTGTAGCACCGAACTGGCAAAACTGATAGTTAACCACTGGACTCGTGCCCGGAATTGGCTGTAGTACAATAGGTACTAACTTACCGCTAATCAGAAGATACTGTTGGTAAATGTTCGCGTTGCCAACTGAAGTCAGGCCGAACTGATTCGCAACACTTTGAGGGACAATGCCGGCTGCCGTTCTTACCAGGTTATTGAAATTGCCCGCGAGCTGCGTAGCATCGGGCACTAGCGCTGTCGAGGTCAGGAAATCCTTTCGCCAACGCGGCTCATAAGCGAAGAAGAAGAAAGATTTGTTCTTACCATTATAGTAAGCCTTACCACCCTCGCCTGGTTTTGGCAGGAAGATTGGTCCGCCGACTGTAACTGAGACTTGATTGTAGCGCAGATTATTGTGCGGCCGCGGAGCAGTGCCGATACTAAATGGCGTCGCATTGAATTTCGGATTGCGGTGATACCAAAGCGCGACACCACTAAAATCATTCGTTCCGGACTTGGTCGTGGCGTTGATCACACCACCAGCGGTGTTCCCATATTCAGCCGAGTAAGCTGACGTCTGAATCGTGAACTCCTGCACCGTCTCAGGTGTAAA